>NZ_CAWNMR010000065.1:0-2398 GCF_963875615.1 Vibrio sp. V09_P4A23P171 | reverse complement strand
AACAAACACACCACTTCCCGTAAACAGACTTCGGTTAGTTCAACCGCTTCACGAACAGTGCCACTGGCGAGATACGCGGAAAAGTGCTGACGTTCAGGTGTAAAGCTAGAGCCTCAAACTAAGAAAAATAAACGCTTAATTTTATGGTTTTCCTTAACCTCAGCTAACGCCGCGTTAAGTGGTGAGCAACGCTACCACCTTAGGTAAACCATTGTGCCGTAAACACTAAAGCTGAATCAAACCGAAAATGCCAAGCGTTGGGAATCCGTCTTAAACGCTTTGTTAGCTGTTGTTTATCGCATCTTCAAAATACAAGTAACCCATGAATTTACCCGACTCAGCGTGAATTTCCCGAAACAACTCTGCTGATACTTGCTCGAGTTGTTGAAGTCGGTCATCTAGTTTCAAAGCATCCCACTCTTGGAATCCATTGTGCCTATCAGTACAGTTTGAAATAGCATTATGAGCTAAAAAATTACGTTCATTTTTGAAAGCCACCAGTTTTTTCTGTAGCTCAGCATTGTTGTTAAATTGCTTAAATGTATGTATTAGTCGCTCCAGAGCCATATTTTCAAAGTTACTAGCATCTAAATTAAATGGAAGACGCTCACCTAACCTTTTCCGGACTAAATCACATGACATTCCTAGATATATTTTTAACTCCATCTCTACCATTTGGCACCCAGACAAAGCTTTCGATACTTTAAGCAAAAATGCTTCTTGATTCATACTATCTCCATGACAGCTAACGCCCGGTTAAGGGGCAGCCAACGCCATTACCAAGCTTCCGCATAACACCGTAACCACTAAAACCAACGCATAATAAAAATGCCACGCGTTGGCTGTCCCTCTTGAACCGTTTGTTATGTAACTATCTAACGGCAATAGAGATTTCTACAGAATTAGCACTTTTGTAATACTCAAAGTCTGTTGTATACGCTCGTTCGTGAGGACAGTGTTCAGAAGCAAAATAATTCCAAACCTCATTCCACAAATCGATAACTACTTGTGGCATTTCACCAGTAGCTGAAAAAGTCACGTACTTACCAGAGGAAACATTCGTTTTTACTGATTCTGACAATAATTGTGCTGATAATGTGTCCGAACAAGCGATAACATCGAAAGCACCAGTAAAATCAGATTCATAGTTTGTGTATAAACCATACACTTTTGACTTGTCGGTTAACTTTGGAGCTGCATTTAAGTAAAATTTTTCCCAAAGATTTCCGATTTTTGCAGTCATAGGATTCATTTCATCTGCATTAGTCGTACGAACGACGAACCCCGTAACCTCAAAACCATTAATTTCACTGATGTTCATTTTTTCTCCTAGTTACATAACGCTGCGTTAAGGGGTGAATGCCGCATAAACCAAGTTTCCGCAGACCATTTTCACCACCCAAACTCACCGCATACTAAAAATGCCACGCGGCATGAATCCCACTTAAACGCCTTGTTATGTTTAAGGCTCAAAGGGTTAAGTTTGCGATACCAATAGCTTAACTCGACTTACCTTTGCAAACCAAAACCAGACGCTAAAAAGCTGAATTAAATCATAATTTTGATTGTGCCGACTTTGAGTTTTAACGTGAGAAATCGAAAAGATGGGGCTCTAACTTTGAAATCAAAATCACTTCACTCACCTCGCCTACATTCTGGAATTCAATGAGGCAACTCTCTGAATTTTTAGCGCCCACGAATTGGAGTCCAGAAAACAGCGACCACTAAACGTAACTTGCCGACAAGACCAAAATCAGAAAGCTGAGAAAGCAAAGAAAAGATGCAACCAACTGATTTTACGTGACTAAACATAACGCCCGGCTAAGGGGTTGACAACGCACCACCAAACTTAAAAAAACACACTGTAAACGCTGAACTTCAATTTTGCACTAAAACTGCCACGCGTTGGCAATCCCTCTTGAGCCGTTTGTTATATGTTTGGATGAGAAACCTAGCTAGATCTTGAATGCAATGCATTGAATTACATAGTTATCAACACATTGCATGCGGACGGTATAAAATGCAGCTTATTTATAAAAAGCTTCAACTTCACCTTTTAACTTAATCAGCATCGGCTGGCCAAAACGATCTTTAGCTTTTGGTGACGGAATTTTCACCCACCCTTCACTAATGCAGTATTCTTCAACATCAGTACGCTCTTTGCCATTTAGACGAATGCCAATGTGATGTTCAAAGCACTCCGCTACATAGTGTGGGCTGCGAGGATTACCAGCAAGGTGATCCGGCAAAGCGGGTTTAGCTGTAGTGTCGTTCATATTCATAACCTAAAATATGTAAAAAAGTGCGCTATTGTAGACAATACAAGCCGACCGCTCAACATAGTAAAGATGCTATTTCATATGCGGTATAGAACGCAGAACTAGATGGCATATAACGC
>NZ_CAWNMR010000064.1:0-2483 GCF_963875615.1 Vibrio sp. V09_P4A23P171 | reverse complement strand
GAGTTTACAGTGTGTTTTTTGAGTTCGGTGATGCGTCGTCAACCCCTTAGCCGGGCGTTATGCAACTCAGGTAAATTTAGGGGTTCAATCTTTTGGGATTTCTCCGGCTATTCGTTTTGTGTTGTCGGCAAATGAGCTTTTTATCCTCAGATTCTTGGTTAATTCAAACCGTAAAACGGACAAGATTCTTGGTTTGCCTCAATCATTTTTAGCGTTGGCGCGTTGTGAATTTAGTGGGTGTAAAGTGCGGAAAGGGCAAGTTAATCGATTATTTCGTACTTGTTGAAGATTTCGCTCGTTGAGTTTGTTTCATTCAAAAGCTTGGTTTGTTGTTGAAAGGTGGACTTTGTTTTGGCGGCTCATTTATCACAGTTCTTGCTTGGGTTGATTCTTGAATCACTCAACCATTGCAATTGTGGTTTTTGGTCGCGTAAAGTCAGTTTATCTCATTGAATTTGCATAACAAACGGCTCAAGAGGGATTGCCAACGCGTGGCGGCTTTAGTGCAAAATTGAAGTTTAGTGTTTACAGTGTGTTTTTTGAGTCCGGCGGTGCGTTGTCAACCCCTTAGC
This sequence comes from Vibrio sp. V09_P4A23P171, assembly GCF_963875615.1. NCBI lineage: Bacteria > Pseudomonadati > Pseudomonadota > Gammaproteobacteria > Vibrionales > Vibrionaceae > Vibrio > Vibrio sp. V09_P4A23P171. The sequence continues at coordinate 1,911 of NZ_CAWNMR010000064.1, read as the reverse complement.
CGGGCGTTAGGCAAAGTGAGTTTTTATCAGCGATAATCGAGTTTGAATTGAACGGTAAATTCCATGTTCTCATGGCTGGACTTAAGCAATAAATCGTCATCACATATTTGTTGTTTCTTGATCGCGTTGGGTTGTTTATCGCTGTGAATTCATCGGCAAAATAACCTTCAGCATCCAAACGTCCGCCGAGCATGCTACGCTCGTCACTTTTCTTCCAAATCGCTCAATTTGAGTTTTTTCGTTTCTTTGTTGATTCAGCATTTTGGTTTATAAATGAATCGGTTAGTTTATTTCAAGTTTATAAAAAAGCTCGTTCTTTGGTTTTGAAAGTCTCGTTGTTAATCTATTGGCCTAACAAACGGCTCAAGAGGGATTGCCAACGCGTGGCGGCTTTAGTGCAAAATTGAAATTCAGTGTTTACGGTGTGTTTTTTGAGTTCGGCGGTGCGTTGTCAACCCCTTAGCCGGGCGTTATAAATATTTAGGAGTTTTAATGAGAACCTTCAGCAAGGAAGAGAAAGCCATTCTTAGTAAGTTAGTTAAATCAAAGACACTTCGAGATGAAGGTATGATTTTGCTAGATTTATTTTTAGAAAATGAATTTTTTGGTCACACTAGCAATAAAAGCATTTTGGCTGACCCAGCAGCAGGTAAAACATACGTATCAGTAGACTCGCTTGATAAAAAAGTTTGTAGAAATGGGCTAATAGAGACAGTAACTCTAGTTCAGCTATTAACGGAATTAGAAGAAAATGGTTACGTTTCTTTCGTAGGTAGTACCAATTCTAATAAAATAGCGATAGGTAACCAGCACAGCAATGGAACCACTGTCGAGCTTCCTTCATCTTTAAGTAAATTCGTTAATACAACATTGGGTAATTTTATATTACCAAGTGCTTCTTTAAAGGAACTTGTTGACAATAAGTTCAAATCTGAAGATCAAAGAAGACATGGTCAGGCTATGTGGGTTGCTAGCATTGCTTTAATAACATCCATCGCATTTGGGGTTTGGGGTATTGTTAAAGACCTAATCGCATAATATTTATAACAAAGCATTTAAGAGTGATTCCCAACGCTTGGCACTTTCAGTTAAAGGTTGGGTTTCGTGTTTACGGTGGTATGGTTAAGGTTTGGTGGTAGCGTTGCTCACACCTTAATGCGGCGTTAGCTGAGGTTAAGAAAAATCATCAAATTGCGTGTTTATTTTTCTTAGTCTGAGGCTCTAGCTTTACACCTGAAAGTCAGCACTTTTCCACGTATCTCGCCAGTGGCACTGTTCGTGAAGTGTTTGAACTAACCGAAGTCTTCTTACGGGAAGTGGTGTGTTTGTTTATTTCTTTGGCGTGGCTTCTTTGGTTTTGAAGCTCTTTTGCGTTAAATGGATTTCGCGCACTTTGTTGTTGGCTTCTTCGACATAATTCTTTGTAAATTTAAGCTCTAGAAACTCGTCAAGTTTTGCTGTTATTTCTTCTTTGCCAAGTGCGTTTCGTGGATTAAGTTTTAGTTTCTCAGTTGTTCGTTTTACTTTGTCGCTTGAAAGCAATAATGTGTTTTAAATTAGGCCGTTGGGTAGCAAATCTCCGGCTAAAGTGCAGCAGCTAACAAACGGCTCAAGAGGGATTGCCAACGCGTGGCGACTTTAGTGCAAAATTGCAGTTCAGTGTTTAAGTGTGTTTTTTAAGTTCGGCGGTGCGTTGTCAACCCCTTAGCCGGGCGTTAGGCAAAATGAGTTTTTATCAGCTAAATCGATTTGGAATTGAGCAGTAAATTCAAGGTTTTCTGGCTTAAGTTTGGCAATAAATAATCATCACATATTTGTTGTTTCTTGATCGCGTTGGGTTGTGTATCGCTGTGAATTCATCGGCAAAATAACCTTCAGCATCCAAACGTCCGCCGAGCATGCTACGCTCGT
>NZ_CAWNMR010000063.1:0-2484 GCF_963875615.1 Vibrio sp. V09_P4A23P171 | reverse complement strand
CAAGCAAGAACTGTGATAAATGAGCCGCCAAAACAAAGTCCACCTTTCAACAACAAACCAAGCTTTTGAATCAGGAAAACTCAACGAGCGAAAACTTCAGCAAGTACAAAATGCTCGATAAACTTGCCCTTTCCACACTTTGCGCACGCTGAATTGACAATAAACCAGCGCTAAAACTGATTGAGGCAAACAAAGAACCTTGCCTGTTTTACGGCTTGAGTAAACCGAGAATTTTAGGGTAAAAATGCTCATTTGCCGACAACACAAAACGAATAGCCGGTGAAATCCCAAAAGATTGAGCCCCTAAATTTACCTGAGTTGCATAACGCCCGCTTAAGGGGCAGCCAACGCTACTGCTAACTTTCCGCATAACACCGTAACCACAAAAACCAACGCATAGTAAAAATGCCACGCGTTGGCTGTCCCTCTTGAAGCGTTTGTTATAGCCTTTTCTTAACCGAGGTCTCAGCCATAAAAAATTGAGCTGCCTCATTAAGAACTTCTACTACAGACTCTCCATTTCGGACATTCTCATCCAGCGGAAATATCCAGTCAAAAAAAGCAACTTGATCGTTATCTATAACTTGATTTAACCCACTCTGAATCTCAGCAGATGTAAGTGGCGTCTTTTGAGAATTTCCCTTCTTAAAAGCATGGCCAATATAAGCACTCCTAAACGAGTACATTTTCCTATTCTCAATTTCCTTTTTTATGTTTCTAATTTTAACTAATAAGTGATCTGGCAATTGCTTGAACTCCAAACCATAGTGACAATACACCTCATCAAATCTACATAGAGAAATTACAATCTGTGATAAACACATGCGATTTACTGGCATGTACAATTCACTAGCAACTTCTTCTACAAACACTTGGCTTGGAGCAAGCAGGTCAGTCACAATATCAATTAATAACCACTGCAACTCTTCAAATCTAGAAGCCATATGTGAAACTCCTGTAGGCTATAACGCCCGCTTAAGGGGCAGCCAACGCTACTGCCAAGCTTCCGCATAACATCGTAATCACAAAAACCAACGCATGGTAAAAATGCCACGCGTTGGCTGTCCCTCTTGAAGCGTTTGTTATGTTTAAGCTTCAATGACTTACGTTTTACCAAAACCAAGATTAACCCAGCATTGACTCACAAACAAAAGCCAAAACCCAGAAAACTGAAACGACTCATAGATTTGAAAAACAGACTTCGAATTTTGGCAATTCAAGCCCAAAAACCTGTGATCAAAATATTGATTGAGCCAGCCGAACCAACCTCGCGCTTACTCGAAAATCGACTGAGGCGATTCTCTGAATTTCCAGCGCCAAAGAATAGATGTCCAGAAAGCAGCGCCAAACGAAGCCAGCTTGCCGACAAACACAAAACCAACAAGCCAAGGGAGCAAGAAAAGATGCAACCAACTGATTTTTGGTGATTAAACATAACGCCCGGTTAAGGGGCAGCCAACGCCATTACCAAGCTTCCGCATAACACCGTAACCACAAAAACCAACGCATAATAAAAATGCCGCGCGTTGGCTGTCCCTCTTGAACCGTTTGTTATGTTTAAGCTTCAATGACTTACGTTTTATCAAAACCAAGATTAACTCAGCTTTGATTCACAAACAAAAGCCAAGACCTAAAAACTGAAACGACTCATAGATTTGAAAAACAGACTTTGAATTTCGACAATTCAAGCCCCAAAACCTGTGATCAAAATACTGATTGCGCCAACCGCCCTAACCTCGCGCTTACTCGAAAATTGAATGAGGCAATTCTCTGAATTTCCAGCGCCAAAGAATAATTGTCCGGAAAACAGCGTCCGCTGAAACCAACTTGCCGACAAACACAAATCCAACAAGCCGAGGGAGCAAAGAGAAGATTCAACCAACTGATTTTCCGTGATTAAACATAACGCCCTGCTAAGGGGTGAGCAATGCACTGCAAAAGCTACCGCACACCGACTTAATCACAAAACCCACCGCATGCTAAAAATGCCACGCATTGCGAATCCCGCTTAAGCAGTTTGTTAGCTTAAATTTCAGTACCTTAGATTTACCAAGCCTGAGGTTACACCGATTTGGAAAACCAACAAACCACCTGAACTTTAAAACCCGAAATGACTCAAACTTTGTGGCCGTTCATGCGCTTTGAAAACCAGTAAATTTTGAGAACTCATTTCCGGAAAACTCAAAGCGAAAGTAAAACTGCCAAAGCGACTTTGCGCCAAATTTGCTAACCTCGCGCAATCCCAAAACTCAATTGAGGCAACTGCTCGAAACTCGCGTTGGCAAACAATGCTGATTTGCCGAGAAACCTGAACGAATGACCAGAGGAAGAAAAAACAGGCTGCAAACAATTGATTTTTATTGTTTTAAGCTAACGCCCAATTAAGTGGTGAACAACGCACTGGCCAAGCCGCTGCATTGCACCATAAAACACTTTACTCAACGCATAGTAAAACTGCCACGCGTTGAGAATCCACTTGAATTG
>NZ_CAWNMR010000062.1:0-2554 GCF_963875615.1 Vibrio sp. V09_P4A23P171 | reverse complement strand
GGTGCGTTGTCAACCCCTTAGCCGGGCGTTATGCAACTCAGGTAAATTTAGGAGTTCAATCTTTTGGGATTTCTCCGGCTGTTCGTTTTATGTTGTCGGCAAATGAGCACTTTCACCCTCAAATTCGTGGTTAACTCAAACCGTAAAACAGACAAGTTTCTTTGTTTGCCTCAATCAGTTTTAGCGCTGGCGTGTTGTGAATTTAGCAGGTGCAAAGTGTGGAAAGGGTAAGTTTATCGAGCATTTTGTACTTGCTGAAGTTTTCGCTCGTTGAGTTTGCCTGATCCAAAAACTTGGTTTGTTGTCGAAAGGTGGACTTTGTTTTGGCAGCTTATTTATCGCAGTTCTTACTTGGGTTGATTCTTGAATCACTCAACCTTTGCAATTGCGGCTTTTGGTCGAGTAAAGTCAGTTTATCTTATTGAATTTGCATAACAAACGGCTCAAGAGGGATTGCCAACGCTTGGCGACTTTAGTGCAAAATTGCAGTTCAGCGTTTACAGTGTGTTTTTTAAGTTCGGCGGCGCGTTGTCAACCCCTTAGCCGGGCGTTAGCTGGGGTTAAGAAAAGCTGTGAATTTAGGGGGGGAAGGCTTTGGGTTTTCTAGCTACACACCGGACAAATCTCAGCTTTTCAACTATCTCGCCAGTGGCACTTTTCGGGAAGTGTTTGAACTTAACGAAGTCTGCTTACGGGAAATGTTGTGTTTGTTAAGTTCGTTGGTGCGGTTTCTTTGTTGTTGAAATTTATGAATGCCTAAATTCGTTTCGTGTGCACTGTCGTTGGCTTTTCCGATAGAATTCTTTGCAAATTACCATGCTTAGGAATGGGGATTTTCTCGGTCATTTCTTCTTTGCCAAGCGCATTTCGTGGATTAGCTTTTAATTTCACAGCTGTCCGTTTTACATTGCCGTTTGAAAGCAATAATGTGTTTCAAATTAGGTATTTTGGCGTAATTTGCTAGCGAAAGTGCAGCAGCTAACTAGGCGTTTAAGACGGATTCCCAACGCTTGGGAGTTTCGGATCTAGGTTGAGTTTTGTGTTTAAGGCACAATGGTTTAGGATTGTGGTCGCGTTGCTCACCACTTAACGCGGCGTTATGCCTTATAAAATATAATGAGATTGGATGTGATGTTAGAAAAAATACAAAAAGCTCTAGAAGGAGCTAAACCTAAATCAAAATCTATAGAGGAACACTTTGAGCTTTTTGCTGTAAATCCAACACAAGAACAAGTTGATCGTGACCTGCTTATCAAGATCCTTGAAAGCTTGGCAAGAGACGGTTGCTCAATGAATGAGCCACACCTAAAACGTATACTTGACCAATTTGGATTCCATGACGGATTATCAGAAAAAGAAAATAGATTATTTGAATCGATTTGGTATGAAAATAATCCTAAGCGTAAGAATAAAATAGAGTCAGTAATCGAGCCGTCTACCGATAGAGATATTTCGCAATTATCTAAAGATATTGATTCAATAAAAACTACGCTTAAATCTTTAAACTCTACAGAAGATTTAAAAATTCAAGAGTTAAAAAAAGCTCTCGAACGCGTAGAAACTCAAAGTAAAGCTTTGGCTGCTCCTATTAAAATCCCATCACCTAAGAACATGGAGGTGCAACTCGTTTCTGCGGACTCATTAGAACGTTTGTCTGAATGCAATAATGACATAAATGTATTTCTTACACTTGCATCTGTTTTTTTAGGTGCTTGTTTAGGTATGCTTGGAAATATTGCATTTAGTCAAAGTGTGCCTGTCGGAGCATATTCAGCCATTATATTGCTTGGCGTAATCTCTATCGTTTTCGGATGTTTATATTTTAGATCCGACAAGCGTAAGTCGGATCTTAATAAAATAATTTTTGATAGTGATGATTCTGTATATTTGGAGCAATATAAGGCATAACAAACGGCTCAAGAGGGATTGCCAACGCGTGGCGGCTTTAGTGCAAAATTGAAGTTCAGTGTTTACAGTGTGTTTTTTGAGTCCGGTGGTGCGTTGTCAACCCCTTAGCCGGGCGTTAGGCAAAGTGAGTTTTTATCAGCTAAATCGAGTTGGAATTGAACGGTAAATTCTATGTTTTCTGGCTTAAATTAAGCAATAAATAATCATCACATATTTGTTGTTTCTTGATCGCGTTGAGTTGCTTTTCGTTGTGAGTTTAGCGGCAAAATAACCTTCAGCACCCAAACGTCCGCCGAGCATGCTACGCTCGTCACTTTTCTTCCAAATCGCTCAATTTGAGTTTTTTGTTTCTTTGCTGATTTGAAATTTTGGTTTATAAATGAATCGATTAGTGTCTTTCAATTTTACAAAAAGCTTTGTTCTTGGGTTTTGAAAGTATCATTGTCAATCGGTTGGCCTAACAAACGGCTCAAGAGGGATTGCCAACGCGTGGCGGCTTTAGTACAAAATTGAAGTTCAGTGTTTACAGTGTGTTTTTTAAGTTCGGTGGTGCGTTGTCAACCCCTTAGCCGGGCGTTAGGCAAAGTGAGTTTTTATCAGCTAAGTCGAGTTTGAATTGAACGGTAAATGCCATGTTTTCTAGCTT
>NZ_CAWNMR010000061.1:0-2596 GCF_963875615.1 Vibrio sp. V09_P4A23P171 | reverse complement strand
AAAGATTGAACCCCTAAATTTACCTGAGTTGCATAACGCCCAATTAAGGGGTGAGCCACGCGACCACGACACCCAATTTGGACACCGTAAACACTGAACTAAACCCAAACCAAAAGTGCCAAGCGTGGGGAATCCCTCTTAAATTGTTTGTTAAGCAGCAATTTTGCTACGACTCATCATCTGGCGCATTTTCACGTAACTCTTCTTCAAGCTTTTCTAGTTTAGACTTGTCGATAAGTCCTTTATGGGACTCGACAAGAGACGAGAAAAACTCATACACATCTGGGTCACCAATAATCCAGTTGATTTGACGATTAGACAATGCAGCTTCACACAGCTCATCAACTTGCGACTTATTAAATTCTGAGAATTTCGATAGACGTTCAATGCGCGTATGAGTTGATGAAAAACTACCACTGGCTACAAAGTCTCGGATTGCCAACTCCTTTTCCAACTCACTAGCCAACTTGATATCTGGATAATGCGACTTAAAGAACTGCGAAAGACGACGATAAAACACAATTTCGCTTTTCTTACTGTCAGTCCATTCATCAGCTAAAAAATCTTTCAACTTATTCTCGTCAAGAACAGAGTAATAATCCTTATCGTCAGCAACAAGATATAAAGTTTCATCTTCAGGAACCTTAGATAGTAAACCTTCCCAGTTAATCGCATCACCCAAAGAGTTATCCTTACCTGGTGGGTTCCCAACAGCCATACGAAACCTAGCTTTCTCTACTAATTCTTGGCTTGTCTGGATTAGCTTAGCTTTTCCAAAAAGTTCAGCGATCTGTCGGTCTGCTTTTAACTTTCTTTCGTCAATATCGTCAGTGACCTTTTTGATAAGCTGAGACAATGACTTATCATAACTTTTAAGCAACTCACTAATTTCGGGATACTCAGGGTAATCCTTACAAATCTGAGGAAACTGGCGTTTTTGCTTTTGTTCCTTGAGTTTCTTTATTGCATCGGAAATTTTGTTTTCACGATTACGATAGAACTCATCTTTGATTTGCTGAGGCAACCATAATGTAATCTCGCCTTTTTCCAATAACACAGTTAATTTATGTAGTTCTTCAAGATCATCATTCGATAGATGATAGAAAGACAAAAACACATTTGTATCTATAAATAAATTCATTTACCACCTGACTATATACACTTCTTGCTGCTTAACGCCCGGCTAAGGGGTTGACAACGCATAGCCGAACTCAAAAAACACGCCGTAAACACTGAATTTCAATTTTGCACTAAAGTCGCCAAGCGTTGGCAATCCCTCTTGAGCCGTTTGTTAGGTGAATTTATACCGCTGAAATATAAACACAAACCTCTCGCTCACCACCTTGCATACGAAGTGTTTGGTTTTCTATGTAAGTAACACCAAGTTTATCGATAACTGACTTTGAACGTTCATTGCCAACAAGATGCATAACCTTTAACTCTGTCAATCCATGACATTCTATTGCGTACTCTATTAATGCCTTTGAAGCTTCTGTCGCATAACCTTGCCCCCAAAAATCGACACCCAACCAATAACCTAAGATACCGTGGCCATTTTTTAAACTCGGCAAACTCACTGCACCAATAAGCTCGCACGATTCTTTATGTACAACCGCATAAACAATACTCTCACCGCTGGCAAAGCCGGTTTCATGTGTTTCAATCCATGAAATTGCATCTGACACTTCGTATGGATGCGGTATGTTTGCCGTCATCTCTGCGATTCGTTTATCGCCAGCCAATACTGATACTTGCTCTGCATCAGACAGCTCAAATGGCCTAAGGATTAAACGTTCCGTTTCTAAAACTAAAACTTGCTGCATTATTCCACCAATTCACCTAACGCCCGGCTAAGGGGTTGACAACGCACCGCCGAACTCAAAAAACACACTGTAAACGCTGAACTTTAATTTTGCACTAAAACCGCCACGCGTTGGCAATCCCTCTTGAGCCGTTTGTTAGCTGCTGCACTTTAGCAGGAGATTGACTACCCAACGGCCTAATATCAAACACATTATTGCTTTCAAGCGACAAAGTAAAACGGACAACTGAGAAACTAAAACCTAATCCACGAAACGCACTTGGCAAAGAAGAAATAACAACAAAACTTGACGAGTTTCTAGAGCTTAAATTTACAAAGAATTATGTCGAAGAAGCCAACGACCAAGTGCGCGAAATCCATTTAAGCGCGAAAGAGCTTCAAAACCAAAGAAGCCACACCAAAGAAATCAACAAACACACCACTTCCCGTAAACAGACTTCGGTTAGTTCAACCACTTCACGAACAGTGCCACTGGCGAGATACGCGGAAAAATGATGACTTTCAAGTGTAAAGCTAGAGCCTCAGACTAAGAAAAATAAACACGTAATTTGATGATTTTTCTTAACCTCAGCTAACGCCCGGCTAAGGGGTTGACAACGCACCACCGAACTCAAAAAACACACTGTAAACACTAAATTTCAATTTTGCACTAAAGCCGCCACGCGTTGGCAATCCCTCTTGAGCCGTTTGTTAGGCCAACCAATTGACACCGACACTTTCACAACCAAAGAACGAGCTTTTTTGTAAACTTGAAACAAACTAACCGATTCATTT
>NZ_CAWNMR010000060.1:0-2996 GCF_963875615.1 Vibrio sp. V09_P4A23P171 | reverse complement strand
TAACAAACGCCTCAAGAGGGACTGTCAACGCGTGGCGTTTCCAGTCCCATTGAGCCGCGGTGGTTATGGTTGTTGTGTTTAAGTTTAGTGTAATGCGTTGCCAGCCCCTTAGGCGGGCGTTATGTGTTTTTCTGAAAAATTTTCACAGCTCTGCGCTTATAATTCAGACGTGAGGTGCACTATGTCTGAAAATCAAAAAGTTAAAAGAGCTGAACCAATTGAAACTTGTTCATATAAAAGTCCTTGTGTTCGTCATTGTTGTTTAGATGACAAAGATATCTGCATAGGTTGTGGTAGGACTCTTGATGAGATATGTCGTTGGAGTAGTGCAACAAATAGCGAAAAACAAGAGATATTAATCAATAGCTTAGCTAGAGTTCAGAGCCGAAATATATCGATATGAAGCATCTTAGTCTTGTGTATATGATGGCTTTTTATCGAATGCTGTTTGGCATAAATGCCTTTCGCTACCCCTTTAAATGGAAGAGTGGGCATCAGAAACACACACATAACAAACGCCTCAAGAGGGACTGTCAACGCGTGGCGTTTCCAGTCCAATTGAGCCGAAGTGGTTACGGTTGTTGCGTTTGAGTTTAGTGTTATGCGTTGCCAGCCCCTTAGGCGGGCGTTAGCTTCTTAAAGGCTAGAATCCTCAAAATCTGGGTTTGATTGTCCTGAAAAATCAGCTTTTAGCGTTCAAATTTCACAACTTGGTTTTCGTGCTTGTCGGATTCTGATTTGGTAGAAGGTGTTGAAAGTTTTGTGGTTTCAAAGTCGCTGAAAACCATCAAACCTCGATGCTTCAATGTTGTTGGATGCTCCACACGGAAAGTTTGGTTTCACAAAAGGCTGCATCATCGCTGCAAGTGTGCTTTCTTTGTCGCGGACTATTAACCGTGGCCAACTTAGCCTAGATCGTTTTAGGTTTTGGCAGCCAGCTTCACAGCTTTTGGCGTTGGACGTGTGTTTGTGTGATGCTTTTGCGTAAAATGGATTTCAAGCAAATGTGTTAAAAGCCATTGTTAAACAATGGGCTACGAAGCTAACAAACGCCTCAAGAGGGACTGTCAACGCGTGGCGTTTCCAGTCCCATTGAGCCGCGGTGGTTACGGCTGTTGTGTTTGAGTTTAGTGTTAGTGCGTTGTCAGCCCCTTAGGCGGGCGTTAGCTCTATAAATAGGAGGATTGGTGATCGAATTTAAAGAGGATGTTTCGACCCCAGAAAATTGGTTTAGGCAAGCTTGGCAGATGTTTGAAGCTTCAAAATCTCTTTATGAAGTATTTTCAGTTCGGGAGATGAACACGAGTGAAAAGGATAATTATCGTCATGTTGGTGCGATGAAAGGAGCTATGTTGCTGCTTGGTCTCGCCGCTGAAAATGCTCTGAAAGGTGCTCTTGTATATAAACATAAACCTGACACCTCGAATGACCGGTTATATCCAAATCATTTCCACAAAAATGCACACGATCTAACAGATGTTGCAGATAAGCTGCATTTGGAACTATCAGAACCTCAACTTGAATTGCTTGGTAGACTCACAATCTTTGTGCAATGGGCATCCAAGTATCATGTGCCATTAAAGAAATCTGAGCTTGAACGGGCAAGTGGAAAAATAAAATTAGTGTATCCTTCAGACTATGCTGACGTCGAAAACCTTATTCTTAGACTTCAAATTGAGTCTGGCTATGACGAGACGTACGGTTGGCCGCAGAAAAAGAGCTAACAAACGCTTCAAGAGGGACATCCAACGCGCGGCATTTTTACTATGCGTTGGTTTGTGTGATTACGGTGCTATGCGGAAAGTTAGTAGTAGCGTTGGCTGCCCCTTAAGCGGGCGTTATGTGCTAAGCGAAAAGGATGTCAACTACGCATTCAAAGTGGCCTTATTCGTTCTGTTATTACATTTGACATCAAGCATGTAATTGCACGAGGAAATTGAATAACGGATTTATGCGACTATTTGTAATAAAGGTAAATTTGTGGACCGAGATTATCTACAGAGTGAGTATGGTGTCCTGAAAGCGGGCCAGTGCTACAAAGTTGTTCGTAGTTTCAGAGATTATAGAAACATTAATTATGAAAGGGGTGACGTTATGCGTTTCCTTGGTAGTAATTTTGTACCGTATGAAAGTGGTTTGTCTCTGTTCTTTGATAAAAATGGTAGTGAGAGGCAAATAATGTTGTGCGTACGACCTGAGTTTCAAATGGAAATTGCACATCATCTTGATAGTTACTTTTGTAAACTAGACGATAACTAAGATCGCACATAACAAACGCCTCAAGAGGGACTGCCAACGCGCGGCGTTTCCAGTCCCATTGAGCCGCGGTGGTTACGGTTGTTGTGTTTGAGTTTGGTGTTATGCGTTGCCAGCCCCTTAGGCGGGCGTTATGCCTTTTCCAAAAAAAATCGACAAGGAGAGTCAATTTGAAAATAGTAGAAGTAGATAAAATTCATCTTGAAGCTGTCGCTCAATTATTTGATTTATATCGCCAATTTTATGGACAAGAATCGGATTTAGCGCAGGCTATGAGTTTCATTGAAGAGAGGCTCAACCATTCAGACTCAGTCATTTTCCTAGCACTTGATCATCATGGTCAACCGTTGGGGTTTGTTCAGCTTTACCCGTCGTACTCTTCAGTCTCGATGAAGCGAATGTGGTATTTGAATGACTTGTATGTCACTGAATCAGCGAGGCATAAGGGTGTCGGTAAAGCATTGCTACAGCAAGTCAAAGTTTATGCCAGAGAAACCAATGCGTTAACTGTTAAGCTTGCTACTTCAATAGATAATGAATCTGCAAAAAGTCTATATTTGTCTGAGGGTTACTCTAAAGTTACGGCTTTTGAGCACTTCACTCAGAAAGTAGTACAGGCATAACAAACAATTCAAGTGGATTCTCAACGCGTGGCAGTTTTACTATGCGTTGAGTAAAGTGTTTTATGGTGCAATGCAGCGGCTTGGCCAGTGCGTTGTTCACCACTTAATTGGGCGTTA
>NZ_CAWNMR010000059.1:0-3039 GCF_963875615.1 Vibrio sp. V09_P4A23P171 | reverse complement strand
GTTGCTTCGATGACCACATCACAACCAGACCAATCGACATCACTGATCGCTTTTTGTTGTGAGGTACGAATAACCTGACCGTTGGCAATGATCGCATTACCGTCGCTTGTCACTTCATGATGCCAACGGCCTTGTATTGAATCAAATTCGAGCAAATGAGCCAAGGTCGCCGCGTCACCCGCAACATCGTTAATCTGGATAAATTCGATCTCAGGCCAATCAAATGAGGCTCTTAATGCTAAACGACCAATACGACCAAACCCGTTAATTCCGACTTTAATAGACATTTTTATTTCCTTTTATCCCTTCTAAACACAGCATTCTGGGCGAGATTTCATCTCTGCCAGCCTTTGCATATCCTGTTGGTATTCTTGTTTCAGGCAGTTGGACTCCACCAGCCCTTGAATTTGTTTTCTCATCCATCCGGGCAGTTGGTCCGAGAGCCGATAAAACACCCATTGCCCTTGCCTTGTATCAACCACCACGCCACTGGAACGAAGTAGAGCCAGATGGCGAGAAATTTTCGGTTGGCTTTCATTTAACGCTTGCGTCAACTCGCCGACACACACTCGCTGCTCGCGTGCAATCATGAGCAAACAGCGCACTCGCGTTTCATCGGACAGCAACTTAAAAAACTGATGAGGTAGCATTTTACTTATCTCTGCATATGCGGATGTGCATATATATCATATAAAAAGAAATCGCTGTCAATATAAAAGTTACCGCTGACTTTTAAAGGATGATGTTAAAGCGAGAAGTAAAATAGCTGACAGCATGTTGCAGGGCTTTTGTTGCATTTTGATTACAATCGATTTCCCAATAAACCTGTTTTTGATATGCCTCTCGGCGTCTATCGTGTTGGTACATCGCATAGTTAATATCGATCACATAATCGTAAGCGGGCTCTAACCTCTGTGTCGGCTCGATGAAGGTGTAGCCAAAGTAACCCAACTTTTCCAAATGGCTTTGCTCGGGTAAGTCGATGCCGTCAATCGCTTCAAAAGTAATCTCATAGAAACTTCCAGCATTGATATACAACAGTTGAGCAGCGATACAAGCAAGGTCGGAGTTAGGGAAGCTAATCAAATGAACGGTTCTTTTATCTATCATGTTGCCAGCCTCCTTTACTGACATACTTAATTAAGTGGGTGTGTTTAGCAGAATATAGATGAAATTTCGAATTTCATTCACAAATATTTCACACTGTTAAACATTCAATCACCCCATAATTACTGAATAAATAAATATATCCTTCTGATTTTTAATAAAAACAATCTACTTATAAAACAAAAAAGCCAGAACAGTCATAAATTTGTCACATAAAGTCTATTTTATTGTCACATTGTCCTCTCAGAATTTACCTAGCTAAACAATACAAAGCTGCTTACGGAAGACTTTTCAAAACAGTCTACGGTTATGAAATTTAATGAGGGAAATATTATGAAGTTCGGACGCAATGCGCTTTTGCTTGCTTCAACCATCGCAACCGCGATCTCTGCCCCAGCAATGGCACGTGATACGATCCAAATCGCTGGCTCTTCAACCGTTTTGCCATTTTCTTCTATCGTTGCAGAAGAGTTCGGCCAAACCTTCCCACAATTTAACACGCCAGTGGTCGGTTCCGGTGGTTCAAGTGGCGGTTTACGTCAGTTCTGTCAAGGTGTCGGTGTCAATACCATCGATATTGCTAACGCCTCACGCGCCATTAAATCTTCTGAAGTGGAAAGCTGCCGCGCGAATGGCGTGACAGAAATCATTGAAGTCAAAGTCGGCTATGATGGCATTGTGTTCGCATCTCGTACCGACAGTGGCACTTTTGCCCTTAAGCCAGAGCATGTGTTTAAAGCGGGTGCAGCACAAATTCCGCAGAATGGCAAAATGGTGTCAAACCCTTACACCAACTGGAAACAAATTGACGCCTCTCTTCCTGACCAAGAAATTCTGCTTGTGATACCAGGTTCTAATCACGGCACGCGTGAAGTGTACGAAGAGAAAGTCGTTCACCCAGGTTGTGAGACTTTTGCCGAAGTCAAAGCGATGGACAAAAAAGCCAAAGGTAACTTCTGTAATGCGATTCGCACCGATGGTCGCGTAGTTGAAGTCGCTGGCGATTATACCGAAACCCTCGCTCGTCTTGATGCTCAGAAAAATGCGCTTGGTGTATTTGGCCTAAGCTTCTACGACCAAAACCGTGACCGCTTGAAAGTGGCGACCGTTAACGGCGTAACCCCAAGCTTAGATACCATTGGCAGCGGGCAATACCCAGTTTCTCGCCCACTGTTCTTCTACATCAAGAATGCTCATGTCGGTGTAGTACCGGGAATTCTCGAATACGCACAGTTTTTTGTGAGTGGACAAATGGGCGCAACGGGTAGCCAACTTGAAGCGGCAGGCCTTATCCCAATGGATGATAAAGAGCGCGCCCAGGTGTCGCAAAACATTAAAAATCGCAAACTCCTTTAAGGCTCTCTGATTAGCTTGGGCCAGTGTTTTCGGCTCAAGCTAACGCTTTAATAAGGTAAGAATAACAATGAATAATCTGATGCTGATGGTGGTACTACTGGCGGTAATGGCACTGGCTTACCACTTAGGGCTGACGCGCAGTAAAAAAGTAGCATCAACCAATGCTGGAACTCAGCGTTTACACTCTCGCCCTGTTTATCACGGCATGCTAACCCTGCTTTGGTGTGTGGTTCCTGCTTTGTTAATTTGGATAGTATGGAGCCTATGTTCTCCCATACTGATTCAGCAAATGGTAGTTGATAGCCTTCCTACGGATCTGCAGCCAACGGCCGTGGAGGGTGCTCACGTACTGATGAATAAACTGCATAATATCGCCAGCGGTTTCGCTGTACTCGATAGCTTTTCTCCTCAAGAAATTACCGCCGCAGACTACTTAAAGCAGTTAGAACAACGCAGCTATTTATTACTCACTGGTTTGATGGCAACGGTTGCCGCGGCCGGATTAGTCTTCAGCACTCGACAAATTCGCCCTGATCTTCGCGCACGCAACACAGTCGAACGTGCACTGCATATACT
>NZ_CAWNMR010000058.1:0-3201 GCF_963875615.1 Vibrio sp. V09_P4A23P171 | reverse complement strand
TAACGCCCGCTTAAGGGGCAGACAACGCTACTACTGACTTTCCGCATTACACCGTAATCACAAAAAACAACGCACAGTAAAAATGCCACGCGTTGGCTGTCCCTCTTGAAGCGTTTGTTATGTGCCGAGGTCATGATTTAGTCCGATCTTCTATTTCATCGAATGACTCAACCGAAATTCGTTCAGCGATTTCGCGCATTTTCTGCATTTTTTCAGGATTACTATTTTCCCAAAATAACTCCCAATCTTGTCGAGAGCGCCACTTAGCAATCGTTAATACCTTTTCTGGTTTCTCAAAGGAATGAAGCATAAAACTGCCAAGAGCACCTTCGACTGTATGATGAATAGAGTCAGTTGTAGTACGCCAGATTTTTTGAAATTCATCCATTTTATCAACCGGCACTCGCCACTCATATATGGCTCTAAACATATGATTTCCTTTTCAAGATAGTATAGATGTTGAAAACTATTAGGCACATAACGCCGCGTTAAGTGGTGAGCAACGCTAAACACCTATGCCGCGACAAACCACTTAAAACGGAAAAACTGAATTTACACTAAAACCGCCAAGCGTTGCGAATCCATCTTAAATGCTTTGTTAGTTTACTTTTCACACCAATCGCACGATTTAATTAAATTGCACATTTGGCTCGATACCCTATAATATTACTGCACTTACAGACTTGGAGCTTAACCATGTACACATTAACAGCAAATGATGCCAAACGTAATTTCGGTGAACTGCTTCTAAACGCTCAACGTGAGCCAGTTAAAATTAGTAAAAACAATAAAGATGCCGTTGTTGTGATGTCGATTAGAGACTATGAAGAACTTGAAGTCATGAAAGCCGATTACATAAAACATTGTTTTGAGTCCGCAAAAGCAGACTTAGCCCAAGGCAATATAGTTGACGGTGAAAATTTCCTAAACGCGTTGTAAGTAAAGTATGTACAAGAATAAATATAAACTAAGTAAATTAGCACAGGCTCATTTACATAAAATCAAAAATTATACCGTTACAAACTTTTCCGAGATGCAGTGGAACGCATACAAAGATACTCTTCTTACTGGGTTTCAGATGCTCGCTGACAACCCAGCGGTAGGCAGAAGCTGCAACGATTTATATCAAAATGGTTTTTACTTCCCTATAGGCAAGCATACGGCTTACTTTACCAAGGAAGACAGCTTTATTTTGGTCGTTGCAGTCCTTGGACAATCTCAATTGCCACAAAACCATCTGCGATAATTATCACACCCTAGCGTATTGAGTTAGGGTGCAATCTTGATTGGTAAACTAACGCCCGGCTAAGGGGTTGACAACGCACCGCCGAACTTAAAAAACACGCCGTAAACGCTGAATTTCAATTTTGCACTAAAGTCGCCAAGCGTTGGCAATCCCTCTTGAGCCGTTTGTTATAAAGATTTTTATATGCCACTTTTCTCATAACAATCTAATGCTTTATTTACGTGGTAAGTGGAAATCAAAACACTACCTTCGTTCAATAAAAAGATGCCAAAACTGAAACCAGTTACACTCAACACAAACAAAAGAGGTTGGAAGTTAGACAGTATGGTATAGAAAAACCACAGACCAGAAACTAACCCTAAAACAACACATATAAAACCAGCGGCCAAATTATAAATCCCAAATATTTTGTCAAACCACCCTAAGACCACACGATATGATGGCTCTGATATATGTTCTATATCAGGAAATAGCTTCGCCACTCGAAGTATATGACGAAATGAAACTGATTCACCAATTCGATTTTTGAGTTGTAATATGGCGGATAACATCGGAGCGCTGAGTTTGATTCCATAAATCAGTCTAAAATGCTCAATGTCGACCTCGTCTTTTAAATGCTCTTTAAACTTCTCTGATGTATTAGAGTCTGAAAGTGCATCTCTAATTAAATGACTTCTTTTCTTCCTTATCACATGATAAAAGTCAACAATTTTTGGTAAATGAAGAAATATTGTCAAAGCAATTAATATAGCAACAGACAAATACTCACCACTCACAATCAGATTCGTAAACAATTCCATTCGATTTGTGAACTCCATATCTTTATAACGTCCGGCTAAGGGGTTGACAACGCATAGCCGAACTCAAAAAACACACCGTAAACACTGAACTTCAATTTTGTACTAAAGCCGCTACGCGTTGGCAATCCCTCTTGAGCCGTTTGTTATGTGAATTTTACTCGTACGTCTTACCGTTGTGCTTTAACCAACCTTGCGGGTGTTTATTGTTTGGATCCTTGTGCGTCCAGTGCGTGACACCACCTTTTTTGTTCCATTCATATTCACCGTAAAACTGGACTCGATCGCCAACTTTTAGATTTGGAACCCTAGGAGCTAAATCAATATTGTGAGCAACAAGTAAAGTTTGTCTACTATCCAGTTTCAATATGAATTTTTGATGCCTACTTCCTTCGTTGTCATCAGGTAACAAGCGAATAACTGTGCCTGAGCCCTGGACTTGAATATCACTTTGATGATTTTCATACGCATTTTTTAACTGATGATCATTAGCTTGAGCACCAATCGAAGCTAGACAAAAGACGGCTATAAATATAGCGATTAACTTCTTCATATACTCAATTTCTCCAATTCACATAACGCCCGGCTAAGGGGTTGACAACGCACCGCCAAACTCAAAAAACACACCGTAAACACTGAACTTCAATTTTGCACTAAAGTCGCCAAGCGTTGGCAATCCCTCTTGAGCCGTTTGTTATATTTTTATTCTCTACGCTAACGTGACCGACTGCTTAGGATTGCAGAAAAACCATTAACAAACTGATATTTCTTGCTTTTCCAAAACTGTAGCAGCTTCCGCACGCTCAATGATTTTTAACAATACAGATTGAATCGCTTCGTCTTCGCGGGCATCTTTGTCACTTGTAAAGCGTTGTATTTGAGGCTCGGCATTCTCCTCAGGTAAAAAGGTGATAACGACTTCGGTCGCTAAATCCGTCGTTTTACCGAAATACTCTAATGATATTTGCGGATAACCTTTGAAACCTCTTTGTACTCGTTTCAATATGCGTTTTTTCGCTTTATCCACGTTCATCATGAATCCTTTTGATTGCTGAACTTAAAAAAATATAACGCCCGGCTAAGGGGTTGACAACGCATTGCCGAACTCAAAAAAACACACTATCAACTCTGAACTTCAATTTTGCACTAAAGCCGCCA
>NZ_CAWNMR010000057.1:0-3203 GCF_963875615.1 Vibrio sp. V09_P4A23P171 | reverse complement strand
GCCGCCACGCGTCGGCAATCCCTCTTGAGCCGTTTGTTATGCAAATTCAATAAGATAAACTGACTTTACTCGTTCAAAAGCCACAATTGCAATCGTTGAGTGATTCAAGAACCAACCCAAGTAGGAGCCGAGATAAATAAGCCGCCAAAACAAAGTCCACCGTTCAACAACAAACCAAGCTTTTGAATGAGACAAACTCAACAAGCAAGACTTTCAGCAAATGCGAAATACTCGATAAACTTGCCCTTTCCACACTTTGCGCCCACTTAATTTACAACACGCCAACGCTAAAACTGATTGAGGCAAACAAAGAACCTTGCCTGTTTTACGGCTTGAGTTAGCCACGAATTTTAGGGTAAAAATGCTCATTTGCCGACAACACAAAACGAATGGCCGGAGAAATCCCAAAAGATTGAACCCTTAAATTTACCTGAGTTGCATAACGCCCGCTTAAGGGGCAGCCAACGCCACTACTAACTTTCCGCATAACATCGTAATCACCAAAACCAACGCATAGTAAAAATGCCACGCGTTGGCTGTCCCTCTTGAAGCGTTTGTTATACCGCAAACCCATGCACTTTGTAGGAACTTCTTTATCAATTGCTATAGTCCCGTATAATCGCGGCCAAATTACACCATACCTATCCGCAGTGAGTAGCAAATGTCCAAACTATTTTTCAAAGGCCGAATCGACGCTAGACAAAACCACGTCATTTCGGGCTACAACGTAAAACGTGACGTAAGAGCAGGCTCTGAAGAAGCTCCTATCCATGTTGTTGTTCAAACCGAAACTCGTAAAGCAGAGATCGAAACATTGCTTTCTGAGCATTCTATCGTGGCCCGTATTGTCATTGATTCAAAGCAACCAGAGAACACAGTTGAGCTTGATACGCTATTAAATAAACCCAAAACCATCACTTACGAGAAAACACCAGAGCGTAATGATCCGTGCATTTGCGGAAGCGGCAAAAAATACAAAAAGTGCTGTGCTTAAACCTCGATTGTTACATTAAAAGCCGTCTCCTGACGGTTTTTACTATGTAGGCACTCTGTTCCTAAGTTAAAGCGGTATAACGCCCGGCTAAGGGGTTGACAACGCACTGCCGAACTTAAAAAACACACTGTAAACACTAAACTTCAATTTTGAACTAAAGCCGCCAAGCGTTGGCAATCCCTCTTGAGCCGTTTGTTATGCAAATTCAATAAGATAAACTGACTTTACTCGATCAAAAGCCACGATTGCAATGGTTGAGTGATTCAAGAATCAACCCAAGTAGGAGCCGTGATAAATTAGCCGCCAAAACAAAGTCCACCTTTCAACAACAAACCAAGCTTTTGGAACAAACAAGTTCAACGGGCGAAAAATTCAGCAAGTGTGAAATGCTCGATTAGCTTGCTCTTTCGACACTTTGCGCCCGCTCAATTCACAACGCGCCAACACTAAACTTCATTGAGGCAAACAAAGAAATTTGCCTGTTTTACGGTTTGAGTTAGTCACAAATTTGAAGGCGAAAATGCTCATTTTCCGACAGCTCGAAACGAATGGCCGGAGAAATCCCAAAAGATTGAATCCCTAAATTTACCTGAGTTGCATAACGCCCGCCTAAGGGGCTGGCAACGCATAACCACTAAACTCAAACACAACAACCGTAACCACCGCGGTTCATTAGGACTGGAAACGCCACGCGTTGACAGTCCCTCTTGAGGCGTTTGTTAGGCGATTTTGCAGATGAACTATCTCTGGTAGAGATAACTGGGTATGTAATCTGACTCCACATCCAGTGTATAGCCATACTTTTCATACGCATATTTAGCTGCCGTGAGGAGATGTAATGAAATATAACCATCCGGATCTGTTTTAAAATCCTTACCGCGTGTCCACCACTCTTTATGCATGTCTAAAGCGCGATGCATGGATAGGTTATACGCCACTTGGTCTTGTTGATGTATAGCTTGCATCACATCAAAAAAACCTAAAGTCACTCTAATTCCATGTGAGCTCACTCTCCGCTCTTGCCGAGTTTGATTTTCTCGCTGGATATGGGCAACAAAACCATCCATTAAGCCGATAATATCACTGCTTGCTTGGAGGCCAAGCATATGCAGCACTATCTCAAGATGATAACGAGCATTCAGACCACTAAACTCGATTTGTTCCTTATATAAAAGCCCCATCAGTAGATTTAAATCTTCATTGCGTCCCGTCACAATAGTAAGGTAGACCATGTCAAGCCATGCGAAAGATCTAATCTTATCGTTCCTTCCTTGGGCTGGAATTGCAAAATCTACCCCTTGGTATTGAAAGGGGATGAGCTCCCCTTTCGGTTGATTCATCTGGCGTAACCATAATATGGCGTACTGTTGAGCAGAGAAAAAATGCTCTACTACCTCAGAGTCTGCGACTGATGGTAGATAGTGACCAATGGCAAATAGCTTGCAAAGGTCTCGATACCCAGTTTCAAATCCAAAACAGTTTTTTTCCGCAATGCTCAATGAAAACTGATTGGTTTTAATAAAACTCTCTAAGGTCGCATCATAAACACGCTGCTCACCTTCCAAATTTTTAATATGAGTCTTCAGCGCTCTTTTCATCACGCGTTCATTGGAAACAACCTTTGTTTCGTCTGCCCCAGTAATGAGCTCTGTCGCTTCATGAGAATTGGCTCGCCCAAGTAAGGATAAGATAAAACGGAATGGAGTACGCATCGATTGTAACCTTTGATTATGAGCCAAATATAAATTTAGAGATTGATAACAAAGGCACGCATTATCACAATCAATACCTGTTGGTGTCTACTATCGCCTAACGCCCTGTTAAGGTGTGAGCAACACAATACCGAGGCTTCCGCATACCACCTTAAACACTAAACGCAACGCATAGCAAAAATGCCAAGCGTTGCGAATCACTCTTAAACAGATTGTTAAGCGGCTTGGATTCAACTACGAAGTGCGACACCTCTGAACATAAAAACAGTGAGATGCGATAATCATGAACTTTGCTCCCGCCAAGAAGTAAAAAACATGAAATACACGCACCTCACTGAGAACGAAAGGTATATGATTTCTGCACTCAGAAAGCAAGGAATTAGTACCGCTAAAATAGCTAAACAACTGGGTCGTCACAAAGCGACTATCTATCGAGAAATTGAACGCAATTCCCGATACAACAGACACTTTAAAAGGTACTCCTATCAGGCGTGGAG
>NZ_CAWNMR010000056.1:0-3207 GCF_963875615.1 Vibrio sp. V09_P4A23P171 | reverse complement strand
CTCTTAACCCCGCTCATAACAAACAATTTAAGAGGGATTCCCAACGCTTGGCATTTTGCTTCTACTTCAATTTTAGTGGTTACGGTACAATGCGTTAGGTTGGGTGGTAGCGTTGCTCACCCCTTAATTGGGCGTTAGGCAAAGTGAGTTTTTATTAGCTAAATCGAGTTGAAATTGAACGGTAAATTCCATGTTTTGTGGCTTAATTTAAGCAATAAATCGTCATCACATATTTGTTGTTTCTTGATCGCGTTGGGTTGTTTATCGCTGTGAATTCATCGGCAAAATAACCTTCAGCATCCAAACGTCCGCCGAGCATGCTACGCTCGTCACTTTTCTTCCAAATCGCTCAATTTGAGTTTTTTCGTTTCTTTGTTGATTCAGCATTTTGGTTTATAAATGAATCGGTTAGTTTATTTCAAGTTTACAAAAAAAGCTCGTTCTTTGGTTTTGAAAGTCTCGTTGTTAATCTATTGGCCTAACAAACGGCTCAAGAGGGATTGTCAACGCGTGGCGGCTTTAGTACAAAATTGAAGTTCAGTGTTTACGGTGTGTTTTTTGAGTTCGGTGGTGCGTTGTCAACCCCTTAGCCGGGCGTTAGTTTTTTAGGTTAAATTAATAAATACGCAGTTGGTGATAAAATGGAAAATAGAAACGGTTATGTAGGCGTTGTTGGCTCGAAGGTTTATTTCGAAGTTTCGGGTAATCCCAATGGTGAGCCATTATTGATGCTACATGGTGGACTTGGTTCACTAAATGAGCTAAGCAGCATTTACCAATACGTAGCTACTGATTATCAGTTGATAAGTGTCGATTTTCGTGGACATGGAAAATCCTTATTAGGTGATCGGCAACTTAGTTACATGCAGTACCAAGAAGACATTCAACATGTACTTAGCTATCTGAACATTGATAAATATTCAATTTTTGGCTTTAGTGATGGCGGCATCGTGGGCTATCGGTTAGCTGCACAAGAGCCGGAAAGAGTTTCTTGCTTGGTTACACTCGGTTCACAGTGGCGACTAGAGGCAAATGACCCATCAATAGAATTGTTAGGTGGTTTAACGCCTGATTTTTGGGCTTCAAGATTTGCCGATGATGTTGCTTTTTATGAATCTTCAAACCCTGAACCGAATTTTCCTAAACTGGTAGACGCTGTAAAAGCAGTTTGGCTTGATACAACAGAATCTGGTTATCCGTATGATATGGTGGAAAAAATCTGCTGTCCAACATTAATCATGAGAGGCGATAATGACTTCCTGTTTTCGTTAGATGAAGCAGTAGCGTTAAAGCTAAAGGTTGCAGGTAGTAGTTTTGCTAATATTCCACTGACGGCTCATTCAGCCCATCAAGAATCGCCAAAGTTAGTAGGTGAAATTCTAAAACAGTTCATGTTGCAGCACAAAAACTAACAAACTGTTTAAGAGTGATTCGCAACGCGTGGCATTTTTACTATGCGTTGGTTTTAGTGTTTAAGGTGGCATGCGGCGGCATCAGTATTGCGTTGCTCACACCTTAACAGGGCGTTATAAGCAAATCCAGCCTCAGAGGATGAAAAATGGAAATTGAGTACAAGGTAAACTATCCAATCACGTCGAAACAGTTCGTGAATTTGCTAAAGAAAACATCACTTGGTGAACGTAGACCACTAGAAAATGAAGCAATCATCAAAGGTATGCTTGAAAACTCAAATCTAATTGTTACTGCATGGATAAACGATCAGCTTGTTGGCGTGGCGCGTTCTGTTACGGATTTTCATTATTGCTGTTACCTATCGGATCTAGCCGTTGATGAAAGCGTTCAATCGAGTGGTATTGGTAAATATCTAATATTGGTAACCAAAGAAGAATTGAATCCAAACTGTAAAGTTATTTTATTATCAGCGCCTCAAGCGCAAGCTTACTATCCAAAAATCGGTTTTGAGCATCATGAAAGCGCATGGGTTTTATCAAGT
Organism: Vibrio sp. V09_P4A23P171; assembly: GCF_963875615.1. Classification (NCBI taxonomy): domain Bacteria; kingdom Pseudomonadati; phylum Pseudomonadota; class Gammaproteobacteria; order Vibrionales; family Vibrionaceae; genus Vibrio; species Vibrio sp. V09_P4A23P171. The sequence continues at coordinate 1,253 of NZ_CAWNMR010000056.1, read as the reverse complement.
GCCGAACAATTAAAGCTAATTTAAATCAAGGTGTTATTTTGCTTATAACAAACGGTTCAAGAGGGACTGCCAACGCGTGGCGGTTTTTGTTCAAATCAGCATTTGTGATTACGGTTGTTATTTTAGGTTCAGTGTTTTGCGTTGTCAGCCCCTTAACCGGGCGTTATAACGCGGGAGAGTTATGAGTACAAAAGATCTATCTAAAATGGGCTCGGCACGAGTCTCTATTGAAGGATTTGGTAGTTCCCTTTGTATCCATAAGCAAAATGCTTCTGATGTAGAGGTGAATTTTTACCAACACGCAGCTTCAAAGCTCAAGGGCGTGAATGTTCCCAAACTTTATAAGGTACAAAATAAGGATCTCTTTATTGAGCTTATTCCAAATCGAGTGACATTAAAGGAATTGCAAACCAGTTCGAACGTATTTGAGCAGTTGGCTAGTATTCATTGTTCAAAATATAAACCTTGTTTTAGTACCAAAGAGCATCATTGGTCAGCTATTTCAACAGAGTCAGCTCTTGAGGCCTTAAGCCTTCCTCGCTCTTCTCAAAGTACGATAGTATCAATACAAGCTTTGTCTCAGGTTCTATTTGAGCATTCATGCTTAATTTCGGGCGATACAAATGATGGAAATTGGGGCATCAGACAAAATGGTGAATTGGTGCTGTTTGACTGGGAGCGTTTTGGTTATGGTAGCCCAGCAATTGATTTGGCTCCCTTAGTACAAGGTTTGGGCTCTATTGATGAGTACGCTTCGATTATCGAGCGATACACCCAACACAATTCATCATTCACATCGGATGAGTTAACGAAGCATTTGGTTATTGCAAAGTGTTGGATAGTTATTGAGGTAGTTAACATACTGATAAGTCGTAATAAACCTGAAGCAGCAACATATATAGACTGGTATCAAAAGAATGTACCTGCTTGGTTAGGTGCGGTAGAAAATGCGTTATAACAAACGCTTTAAGACGGATTCGCAACGCGTGGCACTTTCATCATGCGTTAACTTCAGTGATTTCGGTGGTGTGCAGAAATATCGCATTGCGTTGCTCACCACTTAAGCGGGCGTTAGGCAAGGTGAGTTTTTATCAGCTAAATCGAGTTGAAATTGAACGGTAAATTCCATGTTCTGTGGTTTAACTTAAGCAATAAATCGTCATCACATATTTGCTGTTTCTTGATCGCGTTGGGTTGCTTTTTGTTGTGAATTCATCGGCAAAATAACCTTCAGCATCCAAACGTCTGCCGAG
>NZ_CAWNMR010000055.1:0-239167 GCF_963875615.1 Vibrio sp. V09_P4A23P171 | reverse complement strand
GATATGGAAGGGGCTTATCGCTTTATCCGTAATGAGCAAATCAAAGCAGAAGATATCGCTGAAGCGGGCTTTCATGTCACAGCGCAAGAGGCTTTAGAACAACAAACACTTCTTGCATTAGAAGATACGACTTCTCTAAGTTACTCCCATCGCAGCATACAAGATGAACTTGGGCACTCCAATCAAGGCAATCGAAATCGGGCTATGTTCATACACTCGACCTTACTTTTTGCTCCCGAAACTCAAGTGGTTGTTGGCTTAATTGAACAACAACGCTGGACTCGAGATATTGAAAAGCGTGGACAAGGACACCAGTACGCCACTCGACCATACAAAGAGAAAGAAAGCTATAAATGGGAGCAAGCTTCTCGCCATGTCGCAGAGCGACTTGGCGAGAAAATCTCAGATGTTATTTCTGTGTGCGATAGAGAAGCCGACCTATTTGAATACCTCACTTACAAGCAAGAGCAACAACAGCGATTCCTCGTTCGCTCAATGCAAAGTCGCTGTATAAAAGAGCATGATAATCGTCTTTATGACTACGCTTCCAAGCTGCAATCAGCAGGAGAAAGAGTGCTCGACATACCGCAAAAAGGCGGCCGTAAAGCTCGCACGGTTCACCTAGACATCAAATATGCCCCCGTGACACTCAAATCTCCCGCGAAGAAAAAAGAGTTCAATAACATTTCGCTTTACTACGTGGGATGCATAGAGCAAGGAGAGAGTAACGATAAGCTCGCATGGCACTTACTGACCTCAGAGCCAGTAACGAGCAGGGAAGAGGCACTTAAAATCGTCAGTTATTATGAGCTGCGTTGGCTAATTGAAGATTTTCATAAAGTCTGGAAAAGTGAAGGCACTCAAGTCGAGCAATTGAGAATGCAAAGCAAAGATAACTTAGAAAGGCTCAGCGTTATTCTGGCTTTTATCGCGACTCGGTTGCTCCAGTTGAGATTTATGAATGAATCAGATGAGTTATCTAAGAGCAGTTGTGAGCCGATATTAAAAGGCAAAGCATGGAAGCTAATGTGGCTAAAGCTAGAAAGAAAAGGGCTACCGAAGGAAGCTCCGGACATATCATGGGCTTACAGAGGTATTGCTCGATTAGGGGGTTGGAAGAATACAAAGCGAACGGGTCGTGCTTCTATAAAGACATTATGGCAAGGATGGTTTAGGTTACAAACCATCCTTGAAGGGTATGAACTGGCTAAGTCTCTTGATTCACCAGACTTGTGATCAAGAGACAGGGTTAGGGTGGGGTGTTTAAGTAGCGACAAATATCCTCAACAACATCATCAAGTTGTATTCGTACTTCCTCGTTTGTATACCGTAAAACACGAATGCCAAATTGCTCTAGATAATCAGTTCTTGCTTGGTCGTAGATATAAGAAGACTCGCTGAAATGAGAGTCACCATCGATTTCAATCACCAGCCGATGACTTGGCGCATAAAAATCCACGATATAAGGACCAATACCAAACTGACGGCGAAATTTAGTGCCTAGTTGTTGGCATCGTAACTTTGCCCACACACTTTCTGTTCTGATGCTGTAGCGTTAGTACGCAATGTTCTACGCCGCATTTTTGTCGATTTAGGATTAGACTCCATTCTATTTCCTTTATTTTCTATTCCTCATCCCTGTTTTCAATGACGCCGTGTGTTTTCTTCCAACGTTCCCAGCGCTGGTAAGCAAGCTGCTGCATGTCGGTGGTTTTATCTGCTTCATCAATGATCTCTTCACCCAGTAGGTATTCAAAAATATCCTCTAAGGTCAGAATGCCTTGTACTGTGCCGTATTCATCAACGATTAACGCCAGTTGCAGCCGTTTTTGCATCATTTGATCAAAGGCCTTTAATAAGCTCATTTTGTTGAGCAGCGCATGAAGCGGCCTCATGACTTCTTCTAAACGTTTACTGCCTTGGCCCTTTTGTTGCAGTTTAAATAGCTCTAAGCGATGCACAAAACCGATGATGTCCTCTTTGCTTTCGCCATAAATAAGCGGACGCGAGAAGGGCGTATCTCTATGTTGCACGAGAAACTCGTCGATAGTGAGTTGCGCGCTGGCGCGAAACAAAACCGGGCGCGGTGTCATCACTTGAGTCACAGGGACGTGCTGAATAGCCAACAAGTTATTGAGTATTTTTGATTCGCCATCGGCAAACTCACCGCTTTCATTGGCCAGCATGGCCATTGCGGAGAGTTCATCACGCATTTTGGGCGCTTCATGGTGACGCGCTAAGCGTTTGGTGATCTGCTCTGAAAACCAGACGAAAGGTGTCAGCGCCCACACCATCCAGCGTAAAACCACCGCAGAAGCTGGCGCAAGTTGACGCCAATAGGTTGCGCCAATAGTTTTCGGTACGATTTCCGACAACACCAAAATGCCTAGAGTTAGCACCGCAGAAAATACGCCGAGCCATTCGCTACCAAATACGACCGCCGCTTGTGCGCCTGCGCTGGCGGCACCGATGGTGTGAGCAATAGTGTTGAGCGTGAGAATCGATGCCAAGGGACGGTCAATGTCCGCTTTGAGCTTGCTTAATTTATCAGCTGAAGGATGAGCATTTTGGCGCAACTGAGCAAGGTAACTTGGTGTGATGCTCAGTAGCACAGCTTCAAGAACCGAACAGATAAAAGAGACACCGATGGCAACGGCAATATAAACCGTAAGCAAAAACATGATTGTTCCTTAGTTTTAATCTATACCAAATCAATACTGCGTTGAGCTTGCTCCATGCCAATGTCGGTCATTGGAGGCTCTACCTGCGTAGGATTGCACTGATATATTAGGTCGCTTAAGTGACCTGAAATATCAGGTATCCAAGCATAAGTACGCTATAAATAAGGGCTTACAGCGTTAAAAACAAGCGGATATTCTTTGTCAATCAGTAACAAATTGTGAGTTATTGCTCATATTGTGGTTAAAAGTGCGGCATAGAGACAAAAGATCAGCGACAAACCTTTGCCAGACGGGGGCTTTATGTTTTAGAGTGAGGTCAATTCGATAACACATGAGAAGGGAAACCTAATGAACAAGACCCAATTAATCGACTTTATCGCTGAAAAAGCAGACTTATCTAAAGCACAAGCAAAAGCTGCTCTTGAAGCGACTTTAGGCGCAGTTGAAGGCGCTCTCAAAGAGGGTGACCAAGTTCAACTAATTGGTTTTGGTACATTCAAAGTAAACCACCGTGCAGCGCGTACTGGCCGTAACCCTAAAACAGGTGCTGAGATTCAAATCGCAGCAGCTAACGTTCCAGCATTTGTAGCCGGTAAAGCACTGAAAGATTCAGTGAAATAATTTATACTACGCCGAGATACCCTCTCGGCGTAGATTTCTCCCATGAAAAAAATTCTTTTATCCATTCTATTTCCCCTAGTCTTAGTGGGATGCTCCTCCTCTAGCCATACGCCTAGTCTCGAACAATATTCCAATTATACCAGTGGGCAAACCATGGGTGATGCCACCAGTTTTTATTGGTATATCGAGCGTTCAGCCTCCCCAAACAGCGCCGCCGATTATGTTGCATCAGGTGATTATGGTTGGTATAAAACCAATTATCGTTGGGATGAAGGGACATTAAGAGAGCTCAAGCGCGAAGGTGAGCAGCTACAAAAGAAATCGCTCGTACCTTATTCGGTTCACTTACGTTTTAATGACGCTGGCGAGGCAATTTATCAACAATACCGTGTCGATGGAAAAATACTGCCACTCGATGAAGAACAGCTTTCCCATTACCTGCAACAAGCACAATACCTGATCTCAGAAACCAAAAATAAAGACAACCAAGGGTTAGAACTGATTCAAGGAGTGTGGGATGGCGAAGTGTTTGAAACCTGCACGGGTCATGAATACACGCAGATGGAATTTAACCAAACGCTGCCCAGTTTTGTGGTCAGTCGTTTAGCATCATTGGATAACTACATCGCATTTTTAGGTAAAATCCGCAATAACCGTGTCTATATCGAAGAGCTATTAATGCTTGCTGATGAGAATCATGGCTGTGTCGACAAACCGCAATTGTTGAAGTGATGATTAAGTTCATCTCGAAGTGAGTTTAACATCAAGCCAATACAGAAGTATGAATATGAAGTATAAAAATAAGGCGCTCAATGAGCGCCTTATTGGATCATAACCTAGCTTTGTCGTTGTTATTTTGTTGTCTGTTGTTCACGAGCTATCGCGCGGTAGCCAATATCGCTGCGATAGAACATGCCATCCCAGTTGACCTGTTTGGCTAATTGGTAAGCGCGCTGCTGCGCTTGTGAAACCGTGTTACCAAGTGCGGTTGCGCATAACACGCGACCACCGTTGGTGACGACTTCTCCAGCTTGGTCGCTTGTGCCTGCGTGGAAGATTTTCTCACCCGCGACTTCTTGCGTTGGTAAGCCAGAAATGACGTCCCCTTTCGCGTAGTCGGCAGGGTAACCGCCAGCGGCCAAAACAATACCGATAGAAGCGCGTGGGTCCCATTTTGATTCCACTTGATCAAGTTTGCCTTCTAGAGCGGCAAAGCAGAGTTCGACCAAATCTGATTGCATCCGCATCATGATCGGTTGAGTTTCAGGGTCACCAAAGCGGCAGTTGTACTCAATCACTTTCGGTGTGCCTTGCGCGTCAATCATCAGCCCAGCGTACAGAAAACCTGTGTAAGGGTTGCCTTCTGCCGCCATACCGCGCACCGTTGGATAAATCACCTCTTGCATCACGCGCTCATGGATCTCGGGCGTGACCACCGGAGCTGGCGAGTAAGCGCCCATGCCGCCAGTATTGGGGCCAGTGTCTTTATCGCCGACGCGTTTATGATCTTGGCTGGTGGCCATAGGGAGAACATTTACACCATCGACCATGACAATGAAGCTCGCTTCTTCTCCATCTAAGAACTCTTCAATCACCACGCGGCTGCCTGCATGACCAAAGGCATTGCCTGCGAGCATATCTTGAATCGCGTCTTCAGCCTCTTGCAGCGTCATCGCCACAATTACCCCTTTGCCAGCGGCAAGGCCATCGGCTTTGACCACAATCGGCGCGCCTTGCTGGCGGACGTATGCCAAAGCAGGTTCAATTTCTGTGAAATTAGCGTAAGCCCCAGTAGGAATATGATGACGAGCTAAGAAATCTTTGGTGAACGCTTTAGAGCCTTCGAGCTGTGCTGCTGCTTGCGTCGGGCCAAAGATGGGTAAATCCGCCTTACGGAAAGCATCCACCACGCCAAGCACTAAGGGTGTTTCTGGGCCAACAATGGTCAGTTCAATACGTTTTTCTTGAGCAAAAGCGACCAAACCAGCAATGTTTTCCACTGCAATGTTGACGTTCTCAAGTTTAGGCTCAAGCGCTGTGCCCGCATTACCCGGAGCAACAAAGACAGTTTTAACATTTGGGTTTTGAGCGACTTTCCAACCCAGAGCGTGCTCACGACCGCCAGTACCTATAATCAGAATGTTCATCTATGAGTATCCTTTAACGTATAGAGTTTGTTTGTTGCCATTTACCCCCTCCTAACCTCCCCCTTAAAGGGGGAGGAACTTGGATGACAATATCTCCCCTTAAAGGGAAGGAACTTGGAGAACAATACCTTTTCCTAAAAGTTAGGTAAGGTCACCTCGTTCTATTCCCTCCTCCTGAAGAGGAAGGAAGTTAGAGAACAATACCTCTTTCTGAAAGTTAGGTGAGGTCACTTCGTTCTATTCTCCCTCCCCTAAAAGGGAAGTAAGGTCACTTGGTTTCTATTCCCTCCCCTTCTAGGGGAGGGCTAGGGTGGGGTAAGGTTTTTAGTGACGGAAGTGACGCATACCAGTAAAGATCATCGCCATGCCGTGTTCATCGGCGGCGGCAATCACTTCGTCATCGCGCATCGAACCGCCTGGTTGAATCACACACTTGATGCCCGCTTGCGCTGCGGCATCAATGCCGTCACGGAACGGGAAGAAGGCATCAGAAGCCATCACACATCCTTCGACTTGCAAGCCTTCATCGGCCGCTTTAATGCCCGCAATTTTGGCTGAATAAACGCGGCTCATTTGGCCTGCGCCCACGCCAACAGTCATGTCACCTTTTGAGTAAACAATCGCGTTTGATTTGACGTACTTAGCCACTTTCCAGCAGAAAAGAGCATCTTTGATCTCTTCTTCACTCGGCTGGCGCTTGGTTACGATTTTGAGATCATCAAGGCTAACCATGCCTTGATCGCGATCTTGCACTAGCAAGCCACCATTGACGCGTTTCACGTCAAAACTGGTGGTTTTCGCTGACCACTCACCGCACTCAAGCAGGCGCACGTTTTTCTTCGCCGCAACCACTTCAATCGCTTCCGCTGAAACAGTTGGTGCGATGATCACTTCAACAAACTGGCGCTCAACAATCGCCGCTGCGGTTTGTGCGTCTAGCTCGCGGTTAAAAGCGATGATGCCACCAAAGGCAGACGTTGGGTCGGTTTGGTAAGCGCGGTTGTAGGCTTGAAGAATATCGCTGCCCAAGGCAACGCCGCATGGGTTGGCGTGTTTGACAATCACACACGCTGGCTCAGAGAACTCTTTCACACACTCAAGAGCGGCGTCGGTATCGGCGATGTTGTTGTAAGAGAGCGCTTTACCTTGGAGTTGGCGTGCCGTAGAGACTGACGCTTCCTCTGGGTTGGCTTCAACATAGAAAGCGGCCGCTTGGTGACTGTTCTCACCGTAACGCATGTCTTGTTTTTTCAGGAATTGTTGGTTGAAGGTGCGCGGGAATTTGCTCTCTTCATCACCCTTCTTTCCTTCTTCATCAAGTAAAGAGGCTCCATAGGATGGAACCATAGTGCCGAAGTAGTTGGCGATCATGCCATCGTAAGCAGCGGTGTGTTCAAAAGCAGCAATCGCAAGGTCAAAACGTGTTTCGAGTGTTAGCGAATTGTCGTTCGCATCCATCTCGGCAATGACACGGTCGTAGTCATGTGCATTCACCACTATGGTCACATCTTTGTGGTTTTTCGCCGCAGAACGCACCATAGTTGGTCCACCAATGTCGATATTTTCTACCGCATCAGCTAGGGTACAACCTGCTTTAGCAACGGTTTCGGCAAACGGGTAAAGGTTGACGACCACCATATCAATCGGCTTAATACCGTGTTGTTGCATGATGTCGTCATCTTGACCGCGACGGCCCAGCACGCCACCGTGTACTTTCGGGTGCAATGTTTTTACGCGACCGTCCATCATCTCAGGAAAACCGGTGTAGTCAGAAACTTCTGTAACAGCAATACCTTGGTCTGCTAATAAGCGAGCGGTGCCACCAGTAGAAAGAATATCGACACCGCGCTTCGCGAGAGCTTGAGCGAACTCAACAATGCCGGTTTTGTCTGATACGCTGATCAATGCGCGGTGAATAGGACGAGCGTTATTCATGCTTCGGTCTTCCTCAAATCATGGAGTTAATGGGAAATTTGATGGCGCACATTCTAACCAAACAATCATCAAAAAGCTCGCGCAATCGTTTGGCATCGCAAAATTTTTTATAAAAACGGTGATATTGGGTATCAAACGTAATAAAAACGTTAAAGGAGAATGAGATGTTTCAAATTGGAGAGCTCGCCAAACGCTGTAAAGTTTCAACCGATACGCTGCGTTTTTATGAAAAAAATGCGCTAATAAAACCGGCGGGACGCAGTGAGTCGGGTTATCGTTTATATAATCAAAAAAATCAGCAGCAGGTGAGTTTTATTCTCAAAGCCAAAGAGCTAGGGCTCAGTTTGGATGAGATCAAAGAGTTACTGGAAATAAAGCTGGAAGCGACCGAACACAGCTGTGCAGAAGTGAAATCGATCACCAGCGCTAAGCTGGTGGTGATTGATCAAAAAATCGCCGAGTTAACGGCGATTCGTCAAGCGCTAAAAAAAATCAACGATGCGTGCTGCGGTCATATAGACGACAACGCCAGCCACTGCTCAATTTTAGCAGCATTGGAGTGATCTCATCAGCCGATAAGGCGTGAGTTGCTCACACTTTAAAATGGCTAATGCTCTGTTTCAGTTGTTGGCCACTGTCTGAGAGATATTGACTGGCTGTCGACACTTGGTCGGCTTGAGCTGCAGCTTGAGAGCTGTGCTCGGCAATATGAGTCAGATTGCGATTAATCTCTTCTGTAGCGGTGGTTTGCTGGGCACTTGCCTCAGCAATATGTTCATTGAGTGAGAGAATCTGTTTTATTTGCTCGTCGATCTCATTGAGCACTTGCTGCGCTAAAACGGCTTGTTGCTGTGTGGCGGTTGATTGTTGCTGCGTTTGAGCCATAAATTCTCCCAGCTCTTTTGCGCGAGCCTGTAATCTATTGATTATCTGCTCTATCTCGTTGGTGCTGGTTTGAGTACGCGTTGCCAGCGCCCGTACTTCATCCGCGACGACCGCAAAGCCTCGCCCTTGTTCACCAGCACGTGCTGCTTCAATCGCCGCATTCAGGGCCAATAAGTTGGTTTGTTCAGCTATCCCTTGGATGACCGCCAGTATCGCTCCGACATCTTGCGTCTCTTTCGCGAGGTTTTTAGTGGTAGTGTCAGTGGTGGTCAGTAGTGCAGACAAGGAGTCCATAAAATCAGAAGCTTTGCCAATCACCGAGCTGCCTTCTTTGCCTTTGCTGCTGGCCGTATGCGCGGCTTTCGCGGCACTACTCGCTGCATTAGCCACTTCTTGATTGCTCGCATGCAGTTCGTTCATCGCTGATGCGACCGTATCGACAGATTGCTGCTGCTCTAAGGCTTTGATTGAGGCATGTTGTGAGAGTTGAGTAAGCTCATTTGCCGAGTGGTTAACATTGTCGGTAATCGGTGTGATATTGGTAATGGTATGACGAATCTTCTCTGTGAACTCATTGAAGGCTTGCGCTATGTGTGACAGCTCATCACTACCTTGCACCGAGAGCTGTTTGGTTAAATCACCGTCGCCTTTGGCGATTTCTTCGAGTGCCTGTTTGGTTTCTTCACACGGTTTAGTGATGCTATTTCCTATCACTACTGAAAGAATCAGCATCACAATAATGACGAGGCTAAGAATGAGCAATATCGATTGTAGGCGTTGCCAAATCAACGCATTGACATCGTCGATGTAGACTCCAGAACCGAGGATCCAACCCCAAGGTTTAAATAATTTTACATAAGAGATTTTACCCACATCGACGCTAGAACCCGGTTTGGGCCACATATAGTCGACAAAGCCTTCACCCTGCTGTTTAGCGACTTTAGTAAATTCTACAAACAGTTTTTTTCCGGTCGGGTCTGCGGCATTGGAGAGATCTTTGCCGTCCAATTGGGGCTTCATTGGGTGCATGATCATACTTGGCTGAAGGTCGTTGATCCAAAAATAATCATCAGCCTCGTAGCGCAGTTTCGCGATGGCTTGTTTGGCTTGAGTCTGTGCTTGCTGCTCGGACAAGGTGCCATCGATTTGTAATTGGTGGAAGTAGCTTAATACGCCGTATCCTGTTTCGACGATGTGGCGAGTTTTCGTCTGTTTTGATTGCATTAAATCGTGTTGATAACTATTGAGCATGGAGACAAATGGGATCAACAGTAGCAGTGTGGTGACCGTGGTCAGCAGGTATAAACGCGTTCTAATTTTGGTCTGGCGCAAGTTCAGTAAGCTCATTGACGTCACTCCTTGTCAATCTTCCGAGTGGTTTTATCATTATAGGCCCATTTGACTTGGTGTTTAGATTGTTGCGTCGCCGAGCTCATCTTAGTCACTCCATTTTTGGGGGGATAAAGCCTTACTCATTGTATGCACTGTTCACGACAAGTGATTTGGGGATTGGTCGGTAAATTTCCATCACATGCACAATGTAACCAGTTTGTTGCGGTCGCGTAAATGCGACAACAGAAGAAGAGAGAGCCCGCTCAAACAATCAGATCTCTTTATTGCATTAATGCAAAGTAAAGCAGCCCGTTGATATTTTAGTTATCCGTTGGGTGAAAATGAAAAAACCGAGCGCAGAGGCTCGGTTTTAAAAGCGATGGTATCTAGTTGCTAGATTTGTGCAGTAGCTAGATTAGTTCATGCCGTATTTTTTTAGCTTCTTACGAAGAGTGCCGCGGTTGATGCCCATCATGGTTGCTGCGCGAGTTTGGTTACCGCGAGTGTACTGCATGATGGTGTCGAGTAGTGGCTGTTCAACTTCAGCAAGAACTAACTCGTATAGTTCTGTCACTTCTTGGCCGTTTAACTGCGCAAGGTAGTTTTTAAGAGATGCTTTAACTGAATCACGTAGTGGCTTTTGCGTGATTTGATCTTGTGAAGTTACGGTTGTTACTGTGAAAGCTTCTGAAGTCAGGTTTTGTTCGAACATATGCGGTCTAGCTCTTCTCTTAATTATGATGCAACGTTATCAAAATAACCTTCGAGCGCGTCAATTTGCAGCGGTGCTGCGTCAATAGCGTTGAAGGTACGGCGAAACTCACTCGCTTGTTCATGTTCTTTCAGATACCAACCCACATGCTTACGAGCGATGCGAGGGCCTAAATACTCACCATAGAAACTGTGGAGAGCCTGTACATGGCCAAGCATAATATCTTTCACTTCCGCAGCCGGAAGTTCAGACATCGTGGTGCCGTTTTCCAAATAGTGTTGGATTTCTTGGAAAATCCACGGGCGACCTTGGGCAGGGCGTCCAATCATTAAAGCGTCAGCGCCGGTGTAATCCAGCACGTATTTCGCCTTCTCTGGGCTATCGATATCACCGTTAGCAATAACCGGAATAGAGATGGCGTTTTTCACCGCTTTAATGCTGTCGTATTCGGCCTCGCCTTTGTACATACACGCTTTGGTTCTGCCATGCAGGGCTAAAGCTTGTATGCCGCAGTCTTCGGCTAATTTAGCGATGTAGACACAGTTTTTGTTGTCTGTATCCCAGCCAGTACGGGTCTTTAATGTCACTGGGACATCAACGGCGTTCACCACCGCTTTCAAGATCTGTTCAATCGTCTCCGGAAATTGGAGTAAGGCTGAACCCGCCAGCTTTTTATTCACTTTTTTTGCTGGGCAACCCATGTTGATGTCGATGATCTGAGCACCGTTCTCAACACTAAATTGGGCTGCATCGGCCATAAGCTGTGGGTCGGCTCCCGCAATTTGTACCGAGCGAATGCCCGATTCGCCCTCATGTACCATACGTTGCATCGACTTTGACGTATTCCATAGAGCAGGATTAGAGGACATCATTTCACTGACGGCCATGCCTGCTCCATAGCGAAGACACAACTCTCGAAATGGTCTGTCAGTCACTCCTGCCATAGGGGCAACGATAAGATTGTTCTTAAGTTGATAGTTTCCGATTTTCAAAACGTCATCACAGTTCTGTACCAGCAAGGGCGCGCATTTTACGCATTTTTTTACTGCGTGAAAAGACTAATATTTGAGCATTTACAATTTGTTTTAGTAAATCGTATAAAATACAGTCTATTAGCACGCAAAGTCTTATCTAGCCTTGCTTGCGACCCGAGATGCGGCACCACTCATTGAGCTCAATTATCGGGTCAATGTGAAGCTCGTCACGATAATGGTTGGCAACTTCTTCGGCTTGAGTGTCCAAAACACCGGACATCGCAAGTTGGCCATTGGGCTTAAGTAACCCTTTGATCACACCATTCAGGTCACGCAGTGGGCCGGCCAAAATGTTGGCCACAACCACGTCAGCGATTAAGCCTTCAGGTTGATCTTGTGGCAAATACACTTCAAGTTGGTCAGCTACGCCATTGCGTCCTGCGTTGTCGTTAGAAGCAAGCAGTGCTTGTGGGTCGATATCAATACCGACGACTTTGGCTGCGCCCAATTTGATCGCTGCAATGGCTAGGATGCCTGAACCACAACCAAAATCGATGACGGTTTTACCTGTCAGATCGAGCCCTTCGAGCCACTCTAAACATAATGCGGTCGTCGGGTGAGTACCTGTGCCGAATGCAAGGCCCGGGTCGAGCATTACGTTGACAGCGTCAGGTTCTGGGATTTCACGCCAGCTTGGGCAAATCCACAAACGTTGACCAAATTTCATCGGGTGGAAGTTGTCCATCCATTCACGTTCCCAGTCTTTATCTTCGAGCTGTTCAACTTTGTAGGCAAAGTCATCACTCAGCAGTTTGCTTGAGCGAATTTGGTCAATGATCCATGCGCTATCGGCTTCGGCATCATATAGCGCCAGCACGTCGGTATCGCCCCAAAGGCGAGTTTCGCCCGGAAGCGGTTCAAAAACAGGGGTGTCGTGAGCATCAAGAAAAGTGACGGATACTGCGCCCGTCTCTTCCATCAGCATGTCGCCAATTGGCTCGGCATTGGCGTTAGTTGCGTTCAGTTTAATTTGAATCCAAGGCATGTCAGTTGCTCTGTTATATCGTCAGTTGGCGCAGAGTTTAGCAGAAACTGACTCGGCTGCCGAAAACAAAAATGCTCACCGAAGTGAGCATTTGGTCTCTCGCGACGCGAAAATTAGTGCTGTAAACCCAATTTCTTCTCAAGGTAGTGGATGTTCGCTCCACCGTGTTGGAAGTTCTCATCTTGCATGATCGATTGCTGCAAGGTGATATTGGTTTTAATGCCATCGACGATCATTTCGTTTAACGCATTTTTCATGCGCGCAATCGCCACGTCACGGTTTTCACCGTAAGTGATGAGCTTGCCGATCATTGAATCGTAATGTGGCGGCACTGTGTAGCCAGCATAAATGTGCGATTCCCAACGAACGCCCATACCGCCCGGCGCGTGAAAACGTTCAATTTTGCCCGGTGAAGGGAGGAAACGAACCGGATCTTCCGCGTTGATACGGCATTCAATTGCATGGCCACGGATCTTGATGTCATCTTGGGTAAACGACAGTGGTTGACCTGCGGCGACGCGAAGCTGTTCTTTGATGAGATCAACGCCAGTGACCATTTCAGTGACTGGGTGCTCAACTTGAATACGCGTGTTCATCTCAATGAAGTAGAACTCGCCGTTTTCGTATAGGAACTCAAACGTACCGGCACCACGATAGCCAATTTCGAGACAAGCGCGTGTACAACGTTCACCGATGTATTTACGCATCTCTTCGGTAATGCCTGGTGCAGGAGCTTCTTCAACTACTTTTTGGTGACGACGCTGCATTGAGCAGTCACGTTCACCAAGGTGAATCGCGCCACCTTGGCCATCCGCAATAATTTGTACTTCAACGTGACGTGGGTTTTCTAGGAATTTTTCCATGTAAACCATGTCATTGTTGAACGCCGCTTTGGCTTCGGCACGTGTCATTGCGATCGCTTGGGTTAGTTCATTTTCGCTACGAACCACGCGCATACCACGACCGCCGCCGCCGCCAGAAGCTTTGATGATCACAGGGTAGCCAATGCGTTTCGCATGAGCTTTGTTTTTGACTTCATCGCCATCAAGTGGGCCGTCAGAACCCGGCACACAAGGAACGCCCGCTTTTTTCATTGCGCTGATGGCTGACACTTTGTCACCCATCATGCGAATGGTATCGGCTTTCGGGCCAACAAAAATGAAGCCTGAACGCTCGACTTGTTCAGCAAAGTCGGCGTTTTCAGAAAGAAAACCGTAACCGGGGTGAATTGCTACTGCGCCAGTTACTTCTGCTGCAGAAATAATGCGTGGAATGTTTAAGTAGCTGTCAATACCACGTGCTGGGCCAATACAGATGGTTTCGTCGGCCAGCAGTACGTGTTTTAAATCACGATCGGCAGTGGAGTGCACGGCAACAGTTTTGATGCCAAGCTCTTTACATGCGCGCAGAATACGAAGTGCAATTTCACCTCGATTCGCGATGACTAATTTATCTAACATAAAGCAAACCTCGATTATTCGATAACAACAAGCGGTTGGTCGAATTCAACGGTCTGGCCGTCTTCAAGTAGGATTGCCGTAACGATACCTGCTTTATCGGCTTCGATTTGGTTCATCATTTTCATCGCTTCAACGATGCATAGTGTGTCACCGACTGAAACACTTTGACCGACTTCGATGAACGCTTTTGAATCTGGACTTGGTGAGCGGTAGAAAGTACCGACCATTGGCGAAAGCACTTGGTGACCTTTTGGCGCTAAAGGCGCGGCGGCTTCAGCCGTTGGCGCAGGGGCAGCGACTGGCGCGGCTTGTTGTGCTGGCGCTGGTGCAGCGTAATGCATCTGAGCCATCTGTACTGGCGCAGTGTTACGACTGATGCGTACCGATTCTTCACCTTCAGAGATTTCTAGTTCAGAAATGCCAGATTCTTCTACCAGTTCGATAAGCTTCTTGATTTTACGAATATCCATCTTTTCTTTCTCTTTATCTTGTGAATACGTCAGCCCTTAAGGTTGGGCCGTAGAGTGTTTGTTTATCGTTGATCGTATGTGGGTTATTTTGCCTGTAGCGCTTTTATGGCAGCTGCAAGAGCAAATTCATAACCTTGTGCACCTAACCCGCAAATCACCCCTTGCGCCTTATCCGACAGATAGGAGTGGTGGCGAAAAGGTTCACGTGCGTGAACGTTGGATAGATGCACTTCAATAAATGGGATGGCGACACCCAATAACGCATCGCGCAGTGCCACACTGGTGTGCGTCAATGCGGCGGGATTAATGATGATGAAGTCGACCTTGCCGTAAGCGGCATGGATGGCTTCGATCAGCTCATATTCGCGGTTCGATTGAAGATGTTCTAACTCAATATCTGCTTTTTGCGCTTGTTCGCGTAATGTCTCGACAATGTGCGCTAAGGTGTCAGAACCATAATGTGCAGGTTCACGTAGCCCTAACAGGTTAAGATTTGGCCCATTTAAGACCAGAATGCGAGATTTAGCAGTCATTGTGTCGACATCTCCCTATATCGTGAAACGAATATTAATATTCCCATATTATTCTTAGGTCAGAGTGAATTTTTCGTCAAAAATTCCCTGAATTTAAGAAATTGCCCAAGATTATAGCTAATTCAGCGCAAATGGCAGCAATTTACTGGTCTTATCAGATAGTTTACTCATTTAATTCTGCAACCGAGTTAACAGAATGAGAAGAACTGAGAGGGAAAGAAAAAGCCGCCACAAGTGTGACGGCTTAATCATCTCAATGCCTCGCGGCAGGTAGAATCGTTAGCGTTAAGACAATTCTGCTTTTTCGGCGATCAATTTATCCACTACGCTAGGATCGGCCAGTGTTGAGGTATCGCCCAAATTGCTGGTGTCGCCGGTGGCGATTTTACGCAAAATACGACGCATGATTTTGCCAGAACGGGTTTTGGGCAGTGAATCGGTCCAGTGCAGTACATCGGGCGTTGCAATTGGGCCAATCTCTTTTCGTACCCAATCTTTGACCTCTTTGTGCAACTCGGCACTGGGGTAGACGCCATCATTTAAGGTGATGTAAGCATAAATGGCTTGGCCTTTAATATCGTGTGGCACGCCGACAATCGCCGCTTCTGCAATTTTATCAAAAGCAACCAAAGCTGATTCAATTTCCGCGGTGCCCATGCGGTGGCCAGAAACGTTTAACACGTCATCCACGCGGCCCGTTATCCAGTAGTAGCCATCCTCATCACGGCGTGCGCCATCACTGGTGAAATACATACCTTTGAAGGTTGAAAAATAGGTTTGTTCAAAACGGTCATGATCGCCATAAACGGTGCGCATTTGGCCCGGCCATGAATCTAAAATAACCAAGTTACCTTCGGCAGCCCCTTCAATGATGTTGCCCATGTTATCGACCAAGGCTGGTTGCACGCCAAAAAATGGCCGTGTGGCCGAACCCGGTTTAAGTGCCGTCGCACCTGGCAGTGGCGTAATTAAAATGCCACCCGTTTCGGTTTGCCACCATGTATCGACAATCGGTGATTTTTCGTTACCGATGGTTTTGTAGTACCACTCCCACGCTTCTGGGTTAATTGGTTCTCCCACCGAACCCATAATGCGCAAACTGGTGCGTGACGTCTCTTTGACGGCTTCATTGCCTTTCGCCATCAAGGCGCGAATAGCGGTCGGCGCAGTGTAAAGAATGTTGACTTGGTGTTTATCCACCACTTGACTCATGCGGTTGGTGTCTGGGTAGTTGGGAACCCCTTCAAACAGAACGGTTTTTGCACCATTGGCCAAAGGACCGTAAACCAAGTAGGTGTGGCCAGTGATCCAGCCCACATCGGCGGTACACCAAAACACTTCGCCCGGCTGATAGTCAAACACATATTTGAAGGTCATCGCCGCGTAAACAAGGTAGCCACCGGTTGTGTGCAGCACACCTTTGGGTTTACCCGTTGAACCAGAGGTATAGAGAATGAAGAGGGGATCTTCCGCTTTCATGGCTTCGGCTGGGCAGTGGTCGGAAGCTTTTGCGGTTGCTTCATGCCACCACACATCACGATGTTCGTGCCAGTCAATTTGGCCACCAGTGCGTTTAAAGACGATCACTTTGCTGATGTTTTTCACTTCAGGGTGGGTCAAGGCTTCATCGACGTTTTTCTTCAAGGGCACAGCGCGACCGCCACGTACACCTTCGTCGGCGGTGATGACTATTTTGGAATCGGAATCAATGATGCGACCGGAAAGGGCTTCCGGTGAAAAGCCACCAAACACCACAGTATGCACTGCGCCTATTCGAGTACAAGCGAGCATCGCAACGGCTGCTTCTGGCACCATTGGCATGTAAAGACAGACCACATCTCCCTTGCGTACTCCTTGCTCTTTCAACACGTTAGAAAAGCGACACACTTGTTGATGGAGTTCTTTAAAGGTGAGGGTCTTATCGTCAGCCGGATCGTCACCTTCCCAGATAATCGCCACTTCATCACCACGTGTGGCAAGGTGGCGATCAATGCAGTTAGCGGAGACGTTTAATGTGCCGTCTTCAAACCAGCGAATATCTACATGGCCAGTATCAAACGAGGTTTGTTTCACTTGAGTGAAAGGCTTAATCCAATCCACAATCTTGCCGTGTTCACTCCAGAAGCCTTCTGGGTCGGTCACTGATTGTTGGTACATCGCTAGGTAAGTGTCATTATCCGCATGTGTTTTGGCTTTAATGTTCTCTTTTACCGGATAAACGTGGGCTTCACTCATTGCTTTTCTCCTTGTGAATTTGAACAATTTCCCTGTTGATTGGCGATCAAATTGCGCTGAAAGGAAAATCTGTATGTGGGTAACTGTCAGTCAGAGTGCGATTTTCTACAATTAGACTTTAGGATGAGTGTGGGGTAAGTGCTAGCGCGAGTAAGGTGCAACAAAGGGAGGCAGATCACCTTTGGTCAAGCGCACAAACACTAATGCCGCGGCGATGGCATCTTGCAGCGCGTCGTGTTTATCCTGCATCGGCAAGTCGAGATGGCGACAAATCGCCTCTAAGCTGAGGTCGATGTACGCGTTCGGCAGCATTCTCTCTAACTGATCATGATAGATCTGACTTACCTCGATGAGAGCATTAGGCAGTGGAAAGCCTAAATGTCGCCGACAAGCGAGGTCGAGGATTTTTTTGTCATAGCGAATGTGGTAGCCCACTAAAGGTCGGTTGCCGATAAAGTCTAATAGGTGTGTGATGGCCTCTTGCTCGTCGATGCCATCGACCAGATCTTGATGGCGAATTTTGTGGATTTTGACTGAACCCGAGTCGAGCGATTGTGGCGCGCTCAAACGCACTTCAAATGGCTGGCTGGTTAAAATACGGTTGTCGATAATTTTGGTGGCGGCAATCGTCACTAACTCGGCGCGATTCGGGTCAAGGCTGGTGGTTTCGCAATCGAGCGACACATATTCCCCTTGCATCGGCGTCGCAAACAACGGCTGATAAGGCGAGTCTTTCAGCTTGTGAAACCAATAATGGCGTGTAAACCAATTCAATTGTTCGCCTCCACTATTCGCGAATTTGATAGTGATAGCCAAGCCACTGCTTGAATTTTTTCACCACGTGTAAACTGTGCCTGAGCAGGTCACGCTCGGTTCGGTCGAGCTGTTTTAAATCGAGTTTATTGGTGCTGTGTTGATTGCTCAATTGCTGAGCTAAGCGCAATTTAAAGAACTGCTTGAGCGCTTCACTGAGATTATCGGCGGTTTCTTTTTCCAAAACCCGTTGCTCTACTAGCGCCTCGATGCGTTCAAAGGTGTTGTTTTGTTGAACTTGATGTTCAAGGCTTAGGGCGCGAATGCCATGCACAATCGGGAAAATGCCACCTTGTTTAATATCTAAGCCAGATTTGGAGTGTTTTACGGTGCCAAACAGCGTGAGCGGCACAGAAAAGCTCAGCGCGGGGCGAGTAAACTCCATCAAAATCAATTCTTGGTCAGCCATTAAATGGCTCAAGTGCTGTTTAATAGGGGCCAATAAGTGTTTGTTGCCCGCAACTGCGTGTGCGTCGGCCATGATCGCAATATCCATCACTTGCTCGGGTTTGGCCGCTTTCACCCATTGGCTAAGCGTGGTTTTCCACTCAGTTTGGCTTTTAACCCATTTGGGATTATTGACCATCACATTGCCCGGACAAAGCGGATAGCCGAGCTGCTGTAAGGTGTGGGTGAGCGTGTCCATGACCACACCCATTTGATGCCACTGCAAGCCATCTTTGATGATCAGCGCGTTATCTTGGTCGGTTTTGAGGATCTGCTCTCCACGGCCTTCGGAGCCGAGTACGATCAAGCAGCAGTGATCATGCAGCGCGGGCGGCACAACCAACTGAAAGGCTTTTTCGATGATCTGTTCATTGACCGCTGAAATCAGCTCCATAATAAAACGAGTGCGAATGCCATTGTTGATTAGGCTTTCAACCAGTTGCCGCTGTTTGTTGGAGGCGAGAGCTAACTCTTCTACGCAGTTGGCGCGAGCAATACTTAACGTCAGCACGTGAGAATGAGTGGAGAAAGCACTGAGGATTTGTGTCATGTCCAGCATGCCAACCGCTTGATGGCCATCACACACCATCACTCGTTTTATGCGGTTGCGCGTCATGGCAATCATCGCATTAAACAGAAAATCGCCATCGTTGATGTGCAGCACAGGAAAGGTAGCAATTTCCCCAACAGGGGTATCGAGCGGGTGGTTATCGAGCATGACGGAATGCAGCATATTGGTGCGCGTGACGATAGCATAAGGGTGCGCGCTGGGGTTTTCGATTAAGCGTTGATCATGCTCGGCAAGACGAACTAAGGCCGCATCAACTCCGTTATCGCGTAATTGCTGGGTCACTTGGTTGAGCGGTTGATCTGGGTTTAAAATCATCGGTGGATGGTAAATCGAGTCATCCACCTTAGTTAAAATAAATTCGGCTAAATTCTTCTGCTGATGTGCCACATCAAGCAGAGCTTGGCGTTTGGCAAGGTTATTGTCGAAGTAGGCGGCGAACTGGCCGTTGTCGTTATACAGTTCGAGAAAGACGGCTTTCGGCAGCAGATAGCTTAAGGTATCTTCCAGCGCCACGTACTGATGTTTGGCTTTTTCTTCAAACAGTGCGCGTACATCAAACATGTCATCGTTGGCGTAGTGAGCAAAAATCTCTTTGCCATCTGGCGAGCGTTCTTCGACCGCGCCTTTGATCAGTACGTGCAGATACACGCTGGCTCTATCACTGGTCTGCAGCAGATCGTTGCTACGAAAATACGCAACATCCAAGGATGAGCGAAGTCGCTGTTGCTGCGGCAATGTTAAGCGGTCAAAGGGCGGTGACTGCATGTTGAATTTGTCAGGCATAACGATCGTCACTCAGAAGAAATTCCTATCTAAGTGTGACAAAAATCGCCACTACCTCCAGACGACTTTGGTCTAATGAGTGATATGACCCGCAAGGTTGTGAATAAGGAAACAGATTTGTCAGTAAACTTCCCTTTTTAGAAGCCTAAACTGCCTGCATAATACGGCGGTTTTCTCTCCCTCATTTTGTTCAGGATGAATCATGCTTAACCCCTCTCCATATGGTTGGATATCGCAGTACTTTATTGGTTTCTTCTTTGCGTATGGCGTTTACTTGCCATTTTGGGCGCTGTGGTTTGAAACCCAAGGTGTGTCTGCAACCGATATTGGCGTATTAATCGGTATGGGCTTTGCCACGCGTTGCGTCGCTAATTTGGTGATTACGCCGCGTATCCATAAGGCCGAGCTTCTTCTACCAGCACTGCGTTGGTTAAGTTTGGCGGCGTTTTTATTTATTGGTTTTCACTTCTTTACGGGCGGCAGTTTCTGGCTGATGGCGTTAGCTACTGTGTTGTTTAACCTTTGCTGTGGCCCCGTGGTGCCGCTATCCGATGCGATGGCTAACTATTATGCACGCTTAAAAATGCTCGATTATGGTCGCACTCGCTTATGGGGGTCGGTGGCTTTTATCGCTGGTTCTACTGTGGTTGGCGTACTTGTGGCACGTTATGGTTCTGACATGATCCTCTACACCGCCTTGGCTGGGGTGTTTGTTTCACTATTGATTAGCTTGCGCAATCCCAACCCAATGCCCGTGACGGTTGGTGATGCACATGCCGTCCGGCCGAAACTGACGCAGTTATTGCGTGAGTGGCCAGTGATAAAATTCTTGATTTTAGCGGCGCTAATACAGGGCAGTCACGCGGCGTATTACAGTTTCAGTTCGATTCACTGGAAAGCGGCGGGGCATTCGGAAGAGCTGATTGGCTATTTATGGAGTTTAGGGGTTGCCGCTGAAGTCGCGGTATTTGCGCTCAGCAAACGCCTTTTTTCAGGCTGGTCACTACGCACATTATTTGTTGTCGCGTCGATTGGGGTTGTGGTGCGTTGGACGTTAATGGCGTCGACTACCGCGCTGCTTGCGCTAGGGACGATTCAACTGCTGCATGGGGTGACGTTTGCGATGGCGCATATAGCGGCGATTCAATACATTCAGCACGCACCGCAAAGCAAAATGGTGGCTATGCAAGCGCTGTATAATGCCATTCCACTTGGGGCATTTATTGCTTTGATGACCACCTTGAGTGGCTGGGGTTATGAACGCTGGGGCGCTAATGT
The DNA here is from genome assembly GCF_963875615.1 of Vibrio sp. V09_P4A23P171. Classification (NCBI taxonomy): domain Bacteria; kingdom Pseudomonadati; phylum Pseudomonadota; class Gammaproteobacteria; order Vibrionales; family Vibrionaceae; genus Vibrio; species Vibrio sp. V09_P4A23P171. The sequence goes on along the minus strand of NZ_CAWNMR010000055.1, from coordinate 218,245 downwards.
ATTTTGGGCGATGGCAGCAATGGGCATCTTGGCGCTGTTGATAAAAGTAGAACCCACATCATCCAATGAGTCAGGTACTGAGGTAATGAAAGCAGCGCCTGAAGCACAGAATTAACCTTAACTGATTGAGATTAAAAATTATCCTTAGTTAAATGAAGCCTCTTCTTTGAAGAGGCTTTTTTGAACCGATAAGGATATCAAATGCAAGGATGGATCGTCGTTCCCGTTTCGCTCGCTTATTTAGGCGTGCTGTTTCTCGTCGCTTGGTATGGTGATAGGCAAAGCCAATGGCTGGCGAAATGGCGACCGTGGATCTACAGCTTATCGATCGCGGTCTATTGCACCTCTTGGACTTTTTACGGCACTGTGGGTCAAGCGGCTAGCAACCCTTGGTCATTTCTGCCTATCTATATTGCGCCTATTTTAGTGTTTACCCTTGGCTGGCGTATATTGGCGCGGCTGATTTTGATTGCGAAGCGCGAACATATTACCTCCATCGCCGATTTTATTGCTGCTCGCTACGGAAAATCGCAAGGATTAGCGGTAACCGTAACTTTGATTGCCGTGGTGGGCATTTTACCTTACATCGCCTTGCAACTGCGCGGCATCACTATGGGGCTTGAGATTGTCGCCCCCAACCTCGCTACGCAATTTGGTTATCAGAATTATCACGTCTCGTGGTTTGTGGTCGCGGCTTTAGCGCTATTTACTATGCTGTTTGGTACACGGCATATTGATAACACCGAGCACCACCGCGGCATGATGATGGCGATTGCGTTTGAATCGATTGTTAAATTGGTCGCTTTTTTAACCGTGGGCGGTTTCATCATTTATCTGGCTTCAAGCCGTGAAACGGTTGATCTAAGTGCGATTGCCCAGCAGACGTATCAAGCGCCCAACTGGCCAACGCTGTTGATCCACACCGTATTAACCATGATGGCGATCATCTGCTTACCGCGTCAGTTTCATACCATGGTGGTAGAAAATGAACGCGCGCAAGATCTACACACGGCACGCTGGTTATTTCCTCTTTACCTGACTTTAATGGGATTATTTGTTCTACCTATTGCATGGGTTGGGCAAAGTTTGTTAAGTGGCAGCCCTGCCGATACTTATGTACTCAGCGTGCCTATGTCGGTGGGCGCCGAGCAGATAGCGTTACTGGCGTTTTTAGGTGGCACATCAGCGGCCAGCGGCATGGTGATTGTCTCGACCATTGCATTGGCTATCATGGTTTCTAATGATTTGGTGATGCCGCTTCTGCTGCGCCGCATGCGTTTAACTCAGCGCAACTACCGTCATTTATCAGGGTTGTTGCTCAACATCCGTCGCGGGTTGATTCTATTGCTACTGCTTGGCGCTTGGGGTTTTTATCAGGCGTTGGATGCGATTGGTTCTTTATCGGCGATCGGTTTTCTCTCATTTGCGGCGATTACCCAATTTGCCCCTTCATTGATTGGTGGCATGTACTGGCGTGAAGGCAACCGTAAAGGCGTTTATGTTGGATTGGCGGTCGGTTTTACTGTGTGGCTAGTAACCTTAATGAGCCAAACCGACATGCTGGCGGGCGATGCACAAACTAACGTTCTGTTATGGATGATCACCCCGCCGGATTGGTTGGTGCAGATGGGGCTGAAAAACTCAGATTGGGGCATGATGCTCAGTGTTGCTCTCAACACATTTTGCTACGTTGTTGTCTCTATGGTGACTCGTCCGAGTTTGAGTGAGCGTTTACAATCGGCCTCTTTTGTCGGTACGCCGCTGCCTGAGAGTGAGAATCTCAGCTTGTATCAAAGCCGCGTGACAGTGGCTGAGCTTGAAATGTTGGCCGCTCGTTTTGTGGGGCGCACTCGCGTTCGCACTGCTTTTCGCCAATATTGGAGCCAGCAGAGAGAGACGTTACTACCTAACCAACAAGCGCCATCTACCTTAATCCGTCATACAGAAAGAGTGCTGGCGGGGGTGTTTGGTGCTTCTTCGGCCAAATTGGTGCTCACTTCCGCACTGCAGGGACGCAACATGCAGCTTGAGGAAGTGGCGACCATTGTTGATGAAGCATCCGAGCTGTACGACTTTAGTCGCGGCTTATTACAAGGGGCCATTGAGCATATTGGTCAAGGAATTACCGTGGTCGATAAAAAGCTACGGCTGGTGGCGTGGAATCAACGCTATCTCGAACTGTTTGAGTTTCCCGCTGGGCTGATTCAAGTGGGGCGGCCGATTGCGGATGTGATACGGCACAACGCGCAACACGGATTATGCGGCCCTGGTGACCCTGAGGATCACGTGCGGCGGCGGGTGTATCACCTTGAGCAAGGAACCAGACACACCTCGGCGCGTATTCGCCCTGATGGACGAGTTATTGAAGTGCAAGGGAACCCGATGCCGGGCGGCGGGTTTGTGATGAGCTTTAGCGACATCACCGTTTTTCGCGAAGCGGAGCAGGCATTAAAAGAGGCCAATGAAACCTTGGAAGAGCGCGTGCACCAACGAACCCTAGAGCTTGAAACCCTCAACAAACGCTTGGTGGCGGCAACTCAAAAATCAGACCAAGAATCGCAATCAAAATCGCGCTTTTTGGCCGCTGTCAGCCACGATTTAATGCAGCCGTTGAACGCTGCGCGCCTGTTTGCCTCTTCGCTCTCGGAGGTGGCCAAAGAGACGGAAGTAAAAACGTTGGCGGGTTATATAGAGAGTGCTCTGGGCGCGGCTGAAGATCTGATTGGTGATTTGCTGGATATTTCACGTTTAGAGTCTGGCAAGCTCGATGTGCATTCTCATAGCTTTGCTATTAATGATGTATTTTCGAATCTTAACGCTGAATTTAGCGCTTTAGCTAAGCAGCAAGGGATTGATTTTAAAGTAATCCCATCCTCGCTCTATGTGATGTCTGACCCTAAATTATTACGTCGCGTGGTACAAAACTTTCTCACTAACGCGTTTCGCTACAACCCTAAAGGTAAAGTGGTGCTGGGTGTACGCCGAGTGCGAGATCAGGTCAGGATTGATGTTTGGGATAATGGCATTGGTATCGAGCAAGATAAGCAGCAAGAAATCTTCGAAGAGTTTAACCGTGGTAGCCAAGTCCGTTCTGACCAAGGTTTGGGGCTCGGTTTAGCGATTTCAAAAGGCATTGCATATGTGCTGGGTCATGAAATTTCGATGCGCTCTTGGCATGGAAAAGGCAGCGTGTTTTCGCTCTCTTTGACGCGAGCTGAACCTGCCAAACAGGCTCCGACCCTGGCGATAGAGCAAGGTATGCCATCTGATCTCAATCATCTGCGCGTACTGTGTGTGGACAACGAAGCTGATATTTTAGTCGGCATGAACGATCTACTCGCAAGGTGGGGGTGTGATGTCAAAGTAGCAGCGGACTTACTGCAAAGCCTGAAAGCATTAGAAAACAATTGGTTGCCTGATGTTATTTTGTCGGATTACCGCTTAGATAATGGTCGCACTGGTTTAGAAGTGTTGCAGCAGTGTCGCTTGCGGCTTGGAGATAGCTTTGAAGGGGTCATCATCAGCGCTGATCGCACTGAAGAGATGATGGATGCGATTAAATCCAATGGCTTTAGCTTTATTCCCAAACCAATAAAACCACTCAAACTGCGCGCGCTGTTGAATCGAGTCAATTAAGCATGCAGCATAAAGCCGATGCGTGGGCATCGGCTTTATGGTTGTTATCACACTTCACTGCGGAGCGAACATCGAGCATGACGCTCGCAGGTGAAGATTAATGGTCGTGAGCTTGCCCCGCGCCTTTCGGGAAGCGGATTGACTCCACCATTTCTTGCACTTCGGTTGGAACTTCTGCGGTAAATTTATTCACCACAATCGATACCACGAAGTTCAAACACATACCTAACGTACCAATGCCTTCAGGGCTGATACCAAACAACCAGTTATCTGGCGTGCTGGCTGCCGGGTTAATGAATTTGAAGTAGATGATGTAGGTTGCAGTAAAGATAATCCCTGCGACCATGCCCGCGATCGCGCCTTCTTTATTCATCTTCTTGTAGAAGATGCCCAAAATAATGGCCGGGAAGAAGGAGGCGGCTGCCAAGCCGAAGGCAAACGCTACCACCTGAGCCACAAAACCCGGTGGGTTAATGCCTAGGTAACCAGCACCCACAATCGCAATGATGGCGGCTAAGCGTGCGGCTAACAGCTCTTGTTTATCGGTCATGTTTGGTTTGAAGCCTTTCTTCAATAAGTCGTGAGAAATTGACGTCGAGATAACCAATAAAAGACCTGCAGCTGTCGAAAGCGCAGCAGCTAACCCCCCAGCTGCGAGCAAGCCAACCACCCAGTTTGGCAGTTTTGCCAATTCAGGAGACGCCAATACGATGATGTCACGGTTAATGTTCATCTCGTTGCGCTCATCGCCAGAGTAGAACATACGACCGTCGTTGTTCTTATCTTTCCAGCTTACAAGGCCAGTATTCTCCCAGTTCTTAAACCAAGTAGGCGCGTCTGTTGCGGGTACGCCTTGCATGTCTGGGCCATTAATGGTCTCAATCATGTTCACACGAGCAAAAGCAGCAACACCTGGCGCTGTGGTATATAGCAAAGAGATGAACAGCAATGCCCAACCTGCTGAGATACGCGCATCACGCACTTTAGGCACAGTGAAGAAGCGAATAATGACGTGAGGAAGACCAGCAGTACCCACCATCAAGGCTGCGCAGATAAAGAACACGTCAACCGTGCTCTTGTTGCCTTCGGTATAAGCGGTGAAACCGAGCTCTTGAGTTAAGCCATCGAGTTTATCGAGTAGGTAAACATCGGTACCGGTAATGGTTGAGCCCATACCAATTTGTGGCAGAGGGTTACCTGTCATCATGATCGAGGTGAAAATGGCGGGAACAAGGAAGGCGAAAATGAGAACGCAGAACTGTGCAACTTGCGTATAAGTGATGCCTTTCATGCCACCGAGTACCGCATAGAAAAACACGATCCCCATACCGATGACGATACCAACGTTAATATCCACTTCGAGGAAGCGAGAGAATACCACGCCGACGCCGCGCATTTGCCCCGCAACATAAGTAAACGAGATAAAGATGGCGCAAAATACCGCCACCATACGCGCGGTCTTTGAGTAGTATCGCTCACCGATAAAATCTGGCACGGTGAACTGGCCAAATTTACGCAAGTAAGGTGCAAGGCAAAGTGCCAATAACACATAGCCGCCTGTCCAGCCCATCAAGTACACGGTACCATCATAGCCAATGAACGAGATGATACCCGCCATTGAGATAAATGAAGCGGCTGACATCCAGTCCGCTGCGGTTGCCATGCCGTTGGCAACAGGGTGAACACCACCGCCAGCAACATAGAATTCACTGGTCGATCCTGCACGGGCCCAAATGGCAATGCCGATATAGAGTGCAAACGTAATACCGACCAGAATAAACGTCCAAGTTTGAATATCCATTTCGTAAACCTCTTAGTCTTCCTGCACGTTGTATTTCTTGTCGAGCGCATTCATGCGCACAACGTAAATAAAGATCAAGGCGACAAAGGTATAGATGGACCCTTGTTGTGCGAACCAGAACCCTAGTTTGAACCCGCCTAAATGAATCGTATTAAGTGCGTCGACGAAAAGAACGCCTGCACCATATGATACCAAGAACCACACTGCCAGCAGTGAGCCCATAATTCCCAAGTTTTCCTTCCAGTAGGCTTGAGCATGTTCGGTTGATTGGAACGCCATGACCTTCTCCTTCGGTTTGCATATCGTAGTGTTAATTTAATGTTACGAAATTAAGATAGCAGTGAAAGGGTGGTGGGTCTGTGCAACTTTAGTCGGGAGGTTGTTTTCCCCAATTCATTGTAACTAAATGAAATTCCTCAATTTAGAAGGTCTTTCTTATGTTGAGTAAATGTTAAATTAGCCAAAAGTATAAGATCATAAGCTCTTGATTGGAAAATCGCTCATGGCGAGTTAACGATTTTTTATGTGGTTGGTTATTCATGCCGCGATAAAAACGATCAATGTTTACATAAAGTTGTCTTAAAAACGGATTAAACTAAGGCACAATGGAACGCGAATTTATGTTGGTTATTCAATCAATAATAATTAAATCAATAAGGAAGGAATATGGATGCAATCGCTATCAATGGTTTTTTTCTCGTAGGTGCTTTGCTGATTGCATTAAGTGTGTTGTTAAGTCCAGTCTCTTCTAAGTTAGGAATTCCTATTCTGCTCGTTTTTTTATTGGTGGGTATGTTGGCTGGGGAGGATGGCCCCGGTGGCATCTTATTTGATAATTATCCGATTGCTTATTTAGTCAGTAACTTAGCGCTTGCCATCATCTTATTGGATGGCGGCATGCGTACCCGTGTTGCCAGTTTTCGGATTGCCTTTTGGCCGTCAGTTTCGTTAGCGACGTTTGGGGTGGCGATCACCACCATTCTCACCGGCTTGATGGCGGCGTGGCTGTTTAATTTGGAATTGCTGCAAGGTATTTTGGTGGGTGCGATTGTTGGCTCAACCGATGCGGCGGCGGTTTTTTCCCTGCTTAAAGGGAGAAGCTTGAATGAGCGCGTCGGTTCAACGTTAGAGATTGAATCGGGCACTAACGATCCAATGGCGGTGTTTTTAACCGTGACGTTAATTGCGGTACTGGGTAGCCAAGGCGATGATCTCAGCGCAGGATTCTTGCTGCTGAGTTTTATCCAGCAATTTGGCCTCGGGGCTTTATTTGGATTAGCCGGAGGTTGGCTGCTCTGGAAGCTGATTAATAGCAATCAACTTCCAGAAGGGCTCTATTCCATTTTGGCCATCAGTGGCGGTTTGATTATCTTTGCGCTGTCCAATTCACTCGGCGGCAGTGGTATTCTATCCATCTACTTGACGGGTTTATTGCTGGGCAATAAACCGACTCGTTGCCGCTATTCCATTTTGAACGTACTGGATGGGATGACGTGGCTTAGCCAAATTGGCATGTTCTTGGTACTTGGGTTATTGGTCACACCTTCTGAATTGCTGACCATTGCGGTGCCGGGCTTTGCGCTCGCCTTTGGTATGATTTTGTTTGCGCGCCCCATTTCTGTATGGATTGGTTTATTGCCATTCAAAGCATTTACTGCGCGTGAAAAGTGGTTTATCTCTTGGGTTGGACTGCGCGGCGCTGTACCCATTATTTTAGCGGTTTTCCCAATGATGGCCGGTTTGCCGAATGCGCAGCTCTATTTCAACTTAGCCTTCTTCGTGGTGATGGTGTCGCTAGTGGTACAAGGGGGAACCTTGATGAAAGCGGCCGCTTTGGCTCGCGTTGAACTACCGCCCAAACCTGAGCCAATTTCACGTACCGGTGTTGAGATATACCCGTGCAGCGAATGGGAAATGTTGGTCTATAAACTCAAACAAGATAAATGGTGTATTGGTGAGCCATTACGCAATCTCTCAATGCCTGAAGGAACACGTATTACCGCTGTGTTTCGTGACGAGCAACTGCTTCACCCATCGGGCAGCACCAAGTTGCAAGAGGGCGATGTCTTGTGCGTGTTAGCACAGGAGAAAGATCTCGAATCACTGAGCAACCTATTCAGTGAAGCGCCAGAAAAAGCCTCGTTAGAGCGCTTCTTTGGTGACTTCTTTTTGGATGTGGATGCAAAACTCGTTGACGTTGCTGCCTATTATGGTTTGACGATTGAACACCTCAATCAAGAGATGACGCTCAACGATTTGCTGATCCAAGAGCTCGGAGCCACACAAGTACTGGGTGACCATTTTGAATGGCAAGGTCTGTATCTGGTCGTGGCGGACGTGGCCGATTGGCAAGCAACCAAAGTCGGTTTGCGATTACCTTTAGAAGAGACGTTAGATGAAGCGAGCGAGTAGCCGACTACTCGCCCAACTCATTGAGTAAAATTACTGCTTGAGTGCGGTTTTTAACCCCAAGTTTACGGAAAATAGCCGTCATGTGCGCTTTGATGGTTGCCTCAGAAACATTAAGCTCATAGGCGATTTGTTTGTTGAGTAGCCCATCAGAGAGCATGCCTAATACTTTGTATTGTTGCGGGGTTAAGGCGGCAATTTTCTTGGTTAAATCATTGCATGCGGCGTGATTGGCAATTAGCCCTTCAGGGAAAAATGGGTCACCGGCTAGGACTTGATTGAGCGCCGAGATCAGCGCGCGCATGTCACTCGATTTAGGAATAAAACCAAAGGCACCGTGGCTTTTTACTTGCGCCACCACCGAAGGTTCTTCACTGGCTGAAATCACCACAATCGGTAAATCAGGGTATTCGGCTCGCAAGTGAATGAGCCCTGACATCCCATTTGCGCCTGGCATTTTGAGATCCAACAGCAGCAAATCCACATCGCTCTGTTTGGTTAATAAGGCTAACAGGGCATCTAGCGAATCCGCTTCCAATAAATTGGCACCGCTTATCGCCATATGCACTGATTGAAATAGCGCATTGCGAAACAGAGGGTGGTCGTCAGCAATGATGATGGTGTAGGTCGAATCCATGACGTTTTACACTTTTAGCAATGTCGTTAAATCGATTATTGACCGCGATCTCTCACTGAACAATCTTTATACGCTAAAAGTCTGAACTGTATCCACTTTTTGTCTGATACTGAGTAGTGACTGAGCCTGATCTGAGAGTGGTGCATGCCAAGTGGTTCGAGAAGAAGTGATGGCGTTCACGCGCTATTATTGCCGACGGTTGCAATGACTTGCTCAAACAGGCGGCAATAATCGGTAAACCTTAAAGCTGGTGGGCGATGAGGTGCGCTAAAAAGCGATCGGCTGGCATAAAACCGCTGATACGTGCGTTTGAAACGCGTTCACCTTGCGCATTCCAAAAATCAATCGTCGGTAACCCTAGCACGTTCATCGTCTTGAGTAGCTCAATATCTTGTGGCTGATTTTTGGTGACGTCCGCTTGCAATAGCACAAAGTTTTGCAGTTTCTGCGCGACCTCTTGCTGATGGAAAGTGTATTTTTCAAACTCTTTACACGCCACGCACCAGTCGGCGTAGAAATCGAGCATGACGGGTTTACCTGCTAATTTGGCTTGGCTTAACTGCAAGTTGAGCTCGGCAATATTATTCACCCGAATGAACTCGACATGGCTACGGCTTACTAGGTCGGTTTGTTCTGGTTTAAACCACGCATCCAACGCAGGTTGCGCCGAGGCGAACAGACCCAATACCGCAATAATGCCAACCATGCTCTGTTTCCAGCCACCAAACGGCAAGCTGTTTTTACAATGATAGAGCCAACCAAACGCGGCGATCCCAAGCGCGGACCAGAGCGCCGTTGACCACACTGGTGGCAATAAGCGTTCTAGTAAGAAGATCGGCGCAGCCAGTAAAATAAAGCCAAATAGTGTTTTTACTCTCTCCATCCAGCCACCGGCTTTGGGGAGTAGTTTGTTACCAAATACGGCGACCAAAATCAGCGGAATCCCCATACCCATTGCTAAGGCATACAGTGCAATCGCCCCCGTGAATAGGTCGCCACTTTGCGCGACATACAGCAGCGCGCCAGAAAGAGGCGCGGTGGTGCACGGTGAGCAAACCAAACCGGAAATCGCGCCCATGGCAAACACGCCAAGACTGTTCCCGCCTTGCTGCTTATTACTCAGGCTGTTTAGCCACGTCTGCACTTTGCTTGGCAGTTGCAAGGTATAAACGCCAAACATCGACAGGGCGAGTAGCACAAATAGGGTACTGAGGCCAATCAGTACATAAGGGTGCTGCATCGCGGCTTGAAATTGTAACCCAGCCGAAGCGACGACTAGGCCAAGCACGGTATAAGTGAGCGCCATACCTTGCACGTAAATAAACGATAAAATCAACGCGCGCCGTGGTGAAAGTTGGCCACGGCCAAGCACGATACTGGTGAGGATCGGGTACATAGGGAGTACACAAGGGGTAAAGGCTAGGCCAACGCCAAGTGCTAAAAAGAGTAGCGGTGTCCACCAAGAATCGGCGAGGCGGTTTGCTAGCCCGTCTTGTTCAGCCACGGGCGCTTTTGGCGAATCTGTTTCGCTTTTCGCCATATTGGCCGCCGTGTTGTTGTCAGAGCGAGTATCGCTTGCCACAGCTTGAAGGTCGATAATTCGCGTTTCTGGTGGATAGCAAAAGCCCGCTTTTGCACACCCTTGGTACTGGATAATTAATTTGGCGTTCGCTGCTGCACTGAGGAGCGGTACGTCGACAAACAGTGGCTCAGTATAAATCTTCACATCACCAAAAAATTCATCGTGATATGGCTGACCATCGAGCATCTCGATTTCACCAAGCTGTGCATTTTCGGCGCTGATACTGATCCGATCTTGGTAGAGGTAATAGCCCTGCTTGACCTGCCAATCTAAGAAGATCTGCTTACCTTGCTGCTCGGCATGAAAAGGAAACGCTTGGTCAACTGGGACAAATTGATTGTCGGCTGAGGCCAAACCGAGGTTGTTACCACTATTGAATGGATTGTCATTGCCGAAGACCGCCAACGCAGGTTGGGAAAGTGTCAGCAGAGCTAGCAGTACAAAGGAAAAGAGTAGGCGCATACAAAAATCGAGTCTTCATTAGGTGAGTGTCATCTTAACCCAATCAGACCGCTTTTCGGCGCAATAAGTTTCACAGTGATGGAAAAATCGTCGCTGATGAGGCAGTGAAGCGAGAAAAGCCAAGTGAGGTTGTGGACCTCACTTGGCTGGGCGATGGGGGTTAAGCGACACCTAGGCGAGTTTTCACCACCGCTTCACACGCTTCAATATTATTGATGTCTTTGGGAATAATAAGCACAGTGTCATTACCACCGACCGTTCCTAAAATCTCAGTGTGGGGATCAATATCAACCAATCGCGCGACCAATTGAGCACTTCCAGGATGAGTTTTTACCACCACAGTGGATTGATTGTGAGTGATAAACTCAATTTGTGAGGCGATAGATGACTCAACACGCACTGGCGCGGTTTCGACCGTAATGCAGTACACTTTTTTGCCGCACGCATTTTGCACTTTCACCACACCAAGTTGGGAAAGCAAGCGTGACACAGTGGATTGGCTAATGCCCTCATAGCCGAGCTCTATTAGCCTGAGTCGTAGCTCATTTTGGTTAGCAAAACTTTGTTGTTGTAGGATTTTTTTACAAGCGGAAGCTAACGTTTTGTCATCGGTTTGCATTGCGCCGTGGGGGATTTTTCTGTTCACGGGCGGTTCCTTTTATACACGCTACTGCGTCTGGGGTATCGGTGATCCTTACCATGCCAGCACACTCCCAAAGCCATAGAGTGTGAGTTCACGTTATGTTTGACGCCAATGGCGCAACGGTTGAGCATTGCTCTTTCCCCTCTATAAGTGGTGGGGGATTATTATTGATGCTTGTAGCTTAACATTAATCAATGTGTCGCTTTTTGCGGGGGATCACCAAATAATAAACTAGATTACCGATTGATTTTTGGCGTTTTATGTTGATTTGATGGAATAATATGCACGGAAATATGCAAGATTCGTAAGTTGGTCCAGCGCCGAGTTAGGACGCTGGAGGCTGGCAGGGCTGTAAACGCGATGGATGCGCGCTTAGTGCTGTTTTAGCAACGTTCAGTCATGATTTCGCGCGAGAATACTTTCTCACAATAGTGGCATTTGAGATGCACATTCTCTTGTTTGAGTTGCACTTTAAAGCGGCTCTCGACAGGCTCGCCATGAGAGATGCAGTTGCTGTTTGGGCAACGAAATACGCTGTCAATTCTCTCTGGCAAAGTGAGGGTCAGTTTGTTGACCACTTTATACTCTTCAATTTGATTGACGGTGGCTTTCGGGGCATACAGTGCTAATTGGTTCGCTTGCTCTTTGGTGAGATAAAGGTTTTCTATTTTAATCAGATCTTTATTACCTAACGCAGAAGAGGGTAGGTTTAGGCCAATCGTCACACGTTGATTGGTTTCATTTAACTTAAACAAAGAGAGAATTTTGATCCCAAGGTTGGCAGGGATATGGTCAATCACGCTACCGTTACGAATCGCTTCAACTTGCAATTGGGTCTCTTTTACCATGATGTTATCTCCTACTTATAAGGTTGGGTTAAGAACAAGGGCTAATAAAGCTTCACGCGCATAAACGCCGTTTTCGGCTTGTTGGAAATAGTAGGCGTAAGGTGTTTTATCGACATCGGTGGTGATTTCATCGACCCGAGGCAGTGGGTGCAGCACTTTTAAATTGTGGCGCGCTTCTTTTAATGTTTCTGCGGTTAAGATGTAAGCCGATTTCATATGTGCGTATTCGGATGCATCAAAGCGCTCTTTTTGTACGCGCGTCATGTACAGCACATCCAGTTCAGGCACGACCTCTTCAATGCTGGCGTGCAAACTAAACGCAATGCCAGCCTCTGAGAGCTCTTCGCAAATGTAATCCGGCATCGCCAGCACTTCTGGGGCGATAAAAAAGAAACGTACATTGTTGAATTTCGATAAGGCTTGGGTGAGCGAATGGACGGTGCGGCCATATTTTAAGTCGCCGACGAACGCGACGTTAAGGTTATCGAGCCTGCCTTGCGTTTCATAAATGGAAAACAGATCGAGCAAGGTTTGAGTGGGATGCTGGTTAGCACCATCGCCACCGTTGACTACGGGAACGCCGTTGGAAAACTCAGAGGCTAAACGTGCAGCGCCTTCTTGTGGGTGGCGCATGACAAATGCATCGACATAAGAGGAAATAACTTGCACCGAGTCAGCTAAGGTTTCCCCTTTCTTGGCAAGTGACGTATTGCCACCATTATCAAAACCAATCACTGTGCCGCCTAGGCGCTGCACTGCCGTTTCAAACGACAAACGGGTACGTGTAGAAGGTTCAAAGAAGCAGCTTGCCACCACTTTATTTTTGAGAAGTTCAGGGTTTGGTTCCGCTTTAAGCCTTGTTGCAGTTTCAACAATCAGCTCCAGTTCCGCGCGGCTCAGTTCTGGAATGGAAATGATGTGCTTGTTAAATAACGAATGCGCCATAACGTGTCTTCCCTCTGTATGGTTCGCTTTGGCTACTAGCCTTTGCGAAATTTTGCTTAAAAAAAAGCCCCCTAAAATAGGAGGCTTCAATAACGTTCAGAACAGAAAAACAAAACAGCTAACTCGACCGGCGCCGGGTGTAATGGATGGCGTTGATGGGGAGTGCTGCGGTTCATTTTCTGCTCCGTTTAGACAAATTGCGAAGGATTATACGGACAAAAAACACGCTGGCAATACTCTTTGGAAAATATCCAGAAAATGGATTTTTATGCGAAATTAGCTTGATTTCGATGTTATTTACTACGCGTTTACAGCTAAAGCATAAGCGCGATTTGTGAGTGTTATTGACTGAAAAAAAATGCGAGCTTTATTCAAGCTCGCATCGATTCAACATCAAAGAGATGAAGTAGACGATTCATTATCTACTATTCGTTACCTAAGTTAGTTACCTAAGGTGGCCACCATCACGGCTTTGATGGTGTGCATGCGGTTTTCAGCTTCATCGAACACGATGGAATGCTCAGATTCAATCACTTCATCGGTCACTTCAACGCCTTTGGCAAGCACTGGGTAGTTTTTCGCAAGCTCTTTGCCAACGGTGGTATCTTCGCCGTGGAAAGCAGGCAAGCAGTGCATGAATTTCACATGTGGGTTACCAGTGGCTTTTAACATCGCCATATTCACTTGGTAAGGCAGCATCAATTCAATGCGCTCTGCCCATGCTTCTTTCGCTTCGCCCATCGATACCCAAACATCGGTGTAAAGGAAATCACAACCTTGAACGCCTTCTTGAACATCATCTGTGAGCGTAATTTTCGCGCCTGTTTGCTTTGCAATAGTGCGACATTCCGCGACTAATTCTTCGGTTGGCCAGAACGCTTTTGGTGCAACAAGGCGAATGTCCATGCCCATTTTCGCAGCGCCCACCATCAAGGAGTTACCCATGTTGTTGCGTGCATCACCGAGGTAGGCAAATTTCATTTCATGGAGACGTTTGCCACGGCCATGTTCGATCATGGTAAGGAAATCAGCCAAAATTTGTGTTGGGTGGAATTCGTCAGTTAAGCCGTTCCATACTGGTACGCCAGCGTAGGCACCAAGCTCTTCAACGATCTCTTGACCAAAGCCGCGATATTCGATGCCGTCATACATGCGGCCTAAGACGCGCGCGGTATCTTTCATCGACTCTTTGTGGCCAATTTGTGAACCTGATGGGCCTAAGTAGGAGACTTGAGCACCTTGGTCAAACGCCGCTACTTCGAATGCACAGCGAGTGCGAGTTGAGGTTTTTTCAAAGATAAGTGCAATGTTTTTGCCTTTGAGACGAGGCTGCTCATAACCGTTGTATTTGGCTTTTTTCAGCTCAAGTGATAGATCCAATAGGTGCTGGATTTCGCGTGGAGTGAAATCAAGAAGTTTTAGAAAGTTACGATTGCGTAAGTTAAAAGCCATGATCTTTTCCTCATTTGCAACGCTTGCTTCTGATGAGAGGGTGGAAGAAAGCGTTAATATTTGTTTAAAGTTAAAAACAGATTCGGTTTATAAAATAGATTTAAAAACAATGTTTTAGTCACGCGTAATGTTGGTGCCTGCTGTGCCTTCTAAGATGCGTAGGCCATCTTCTAACGCGCCGATCCCAACGACTTTCCCGCCTTGTTGAATGAATTCGCACGAGGCTTCAATTTTTGGCCCCATAGAACCAGCATCAAATTGATAGTTGGCAAGCTCGCTTGGCGTTGTGCTGCGCAGCGCATGTTGGGTTGGTTTACCCCAATCAAGGTAAACGGCGTCAGCATCGGTCAAAATGAGCAGCGCGTCGGCGTTCAATTGTTTGGCAAGAAAGGCAGCAGACATGTCTTTGTCGATCACTGCTTCTACACCGACTAATTTGCCGTTTTCACGTTTGACTGGAATACCGCCACCACCGGTGCAAATCACTAAATGACCAGCACTGATAAGCTGGGAAATCGCATCATGTTCGACGATGCCTATCGGTTGAGGGCTCGGAACCACACGGCGGAAGTATTGGCCGTCGGGCTTGACTGTCCAGTGGTATTTCTCAGCCAATTCACGCGCTTCTGCTTCTTGATAAACTGGGCCAATCGGTTTAGTTGGGTTGGCAAATGCAGGGTCTTTCGGGTCGACCATCATTTGGGTCAACATGCACGAAATGTTGCGTTCAGGCAGCATGTTTTTGAACTCTTGCATCAACATGTAGCCAATCATCCCTTGAGTTTCACTGCCCAATACGTCGAGTGGGTACGGCGCTACTTTTTTGTATTCGAGACCTTGTAGTGCCAGCAGGCCAACTTGAGGGCCATTGCCATGCACCAGCACCACGTTATAGTGTTTGGCTATTTCGGAAATGGTTTTGACTGCAATTTCAATGTTGCGACGTTGAACATCTGCTTCTAATGGCTGACCACGACGAAGTAGCGCGTTTCCACCTAATGCAACAACAACAGTTTGTTTGCTCATAATTCTATCTCTTCTAAGATGGGTTGAGGCGTGCAGAGGAAATTTGCCTCAACCCATTTGATTAACCTAAGGGCTAGATACCGTCACGCTCAATTGGGCAGCTCATGCAGCGTGCGCCGCCACGGCCACGGCCCAATTCGTCACCAGGAATAGACAGAACAGTGATGCCTGCTTTGTCGTATTTTTCATTGGTATAGGTGTTGCCTTCATAGCCAATCACTACGCCAGGTTTGACGGTTAGGACATTGTTTGCATCGTTCCACTGTTCACGTTCTGCGTTGAAGTTGTCACCGCCCGTTGTGATTAGGTTGAGCTTGTCAACGCCAAGTGCTTTTTCGATGGCGGTCACGAAGTAACCTTCTTCTTTGACGTTCACTGCACCAGACTCATCGCCTGTGAGGCTCCAGCATTTCACATCTTTGCGTACTACTTCTGGGTAAACAGAGAAGGTGTCTTCACGCATGTGTGTCATGACGGTATCTAAGTGCATGCAAGAGCGGTGTTTTGGTAGTTCCATCGCAATGATTTGCTTCGCTTGGCCATGTTTAAATAGGCCCGCAGCTAAGTGTTCAACACCTTGCGCTGTGGTGCGCTCAGACATACCAATCAGTACTGCACCTTTGCCAATTACAAGAACGTCGCCACCTTCAATGGTTGAATTATCGTAATTAATGCTCTCGTCATCACCGAAGTATTTAATGAAGTCTTGGCCCGCAAAGCTTGGGTGCCAGCGGTAAATCGCACGCACATGGTTGGTTTCACGTTGACGTGCAGGTTTTGCCATCGGGTTGATTGACACGCCACCGTATACCCAGCAAGACGTATCGCGAGTAAAGAGATGGTTTGGCAGTGGTTCAATGATGAAATCGGTTGGTGCATGCAAGCCTTGCATCATTGAAGAGGATTTCATTGGCATTTCAGCGTAAGACAAACCACCTGTCAGGATTTTTGCCAATTCAAGGTTTGGCAGATCGCTGAGGTAGCAGCGCACGTCATTCGCAAATGTTTTGCCAAGGCGGTAATCCGATACTTGTTGAGTAAGCAGCCACTCTTTTGCGACGGGAACCGCTAGCGTGTCGGCTAATAGATCGGTCAGCAGTAAAACTTCAACACCTTGGTCACGTAGCGTTTGTGTGAACGCATCATGCTCTTTCCCCGCACGCTCTACGGCCAATACATCATCAAACAAAAGGTCGTGACAGTTGGATGGTGTTAAGTGAGTGAGTGAGCGTCTTGGGCGGTGAACAAGAACTCGACGTAATTGACCAATTTCAGAACCAACATATAACTTACTCATAATAGTATCTCTCTTAATTTATATGCATTTATGCCGTTATATTTTTGACATTAAATTCAACTTGTTCTGGATAAATACATAATTATTTCTGTAGGGAATTCAGTATGAATTTATTTATTCACTTCTTTGTTCTGCAATTAATATTACCCTTGGTCTGTATATGTTCTTAGAGGTCCATCACAGAATGATTTATATTGAAATTCGGCGAAAATAATAGTTTTTTAACAATGTTTATGCAGTGTTTATATTGTGAGTGTCATATTTATTACTGCTTTTTTTATGGATGTTCATTCAATTTAAATCTCACGCAGCACTACTCCATATAGGCTCGGTATTTTGGTTGGGAATTTTATGCACCAAAAACACATCGATAATTCATCGAATTGGTTAAGAATATGCACTTGAAAAGGGTATATAGTTGAATGTGAGTCGAAGAAATGGGCTGTGTTAACATAACTTTCTTAATAAAACTTGATCTCACGCAGGCTTTCTAATGTAGATGTTTTGTCTGAATGGGCGTAATAGAGGACGGAAAATGAGAGATGACATAGCAGGCGATCTGAATTTGGTGATAAAGGAATATAGGCCGCGTTTTATTTAGTCACCAAAAGTGGTTATTTATCCCAGCCGATTGCTATAAAAAAATAGCCATCAAAACTAATGGTTATCTAACGACGTTGAAAGCCATCATTTCCTGATTTGGCTAACGTATCATGTTTAGAACTGGGTAGCTGCGCAGCCAATGAGCCTAAGTCGGCCTGCCAATAAAAAAGCCGCAATCATGCGGCTTTTAAAGGGTGTGACGCGGTTTTCACCTACGACATATCGTATCGTTCATCAGTTTGGCGCTATAGCATCGCACCTAGGCTGAGAGATAGCATAATGAATACGCACAATATGCCTAACAGTGGTGCGACCCATTTCACCCAGCGAACATAAGGTACACGAGCAATTGCTAAGCCGCCCATCACTACCGCAGAGGTTGGCGTGATGAGGTTGACTATCCCTGAAGCCGATTGGTAAGCCGTGACGACAAGGTCGCGGCCAACGCCTGCAAAGTCAGCCAATGGAGCCATGATGGGCATGGTTAATACCGCAAGGCCAGAAGACGAAGGTACAAGGAAAGAGAGAAGAATTTCCAGTAAATACATTACGTTAATAAAAATGACGGATGAAAGGCCAGTAACCATTTGCTCGGCTGAGAACAAAATAGTGTCGGTGATCATCCCGCGGTCCATGATCACCACAATGCCGCGTGCGATACCAATGATCAGCGCTACGCCTAATAGGTCTCGTGCACCATCAATAAAGCTGGTGGTGAATTCCTCTTCACTCATACGAGCAATTAAACCGATAATGATGGTTGCACCCAAGAACATCGCTGAGATCTCAGCCATCCACCATCCAGCAACAGATACCCCATAAATCATCACGCCAAAAGCGGCCGCGAAAATGGTCAAAATAACTTTGCGGGTGGCGGTGAATTCGAGTTTCTCTCCACTTTGGTTGCCAAGGAAGTGAGCTTTGTTCTCTTCGTACTTGTCGTACACAATCGATTTGCTTTGATCTGCTTGCACCATTTTCGCGTAGCGCATCACGTACAGTACACAGATAACCCAACCGACAGCTAACATTGCTAAGCGCAACATGATGCCATCAGTAAACGGAATGCCCGCTGCGTTGGCCGCAATTACGGTGGCAAACGGGTTGATAGTGGAGCCCAGCGTACCGATACCCGCGCCAAGCAGTACGGTAGCGGCGGCAACCAGTGGGTCAAAACGAGCGGCCATCATCACAGGTACGAGTAAGGTGTAGAAAGGTAAGGATTCTTCAGCCATACCGTAAATCGTACCGCCTGCGGCAAACAGCGCCATCAGGATGGGTATCATCAACTCTTCACGCCCTTCAAGCCGCGCTGTTACGCGTTCAATGCCCGCATCAATCGCACCTGTTTTGGTCACTAGGCCCAAAAAGCCACCAATGACCAAAATGAACAGAGACACGTCAATCGCGGCAGCTTCGTAGCTGTTGTGGTCATAAAAGCCGTCAATCGGTGCCATCAACACATCGATCACCCCTTGTGGGTTACCTTCTGCGTGTTGATAAGTTCCCGCAATAGGCACTTCTTTGCCCAGTTCTTCATTCATGGTGCGCTGATACTGACCGGCAGGCACAATCCAGGTTAAAAGGGCCACAAGAGCAATTAGAATGAAAAGGATGGTGTAAGCGGAAGGAAACTTAAAGTTAGCAAAGAAGCCACCTTTAGGTTCCGTGGATACAGTTTGGGTTGTCATAGCGATCTCCTTACACTCAGAGAACAACGAGATTCTGAGTGTGTTCAGCGGCTAATGTTCTTCAGTCTTCCAGCCCATTAAAATATTATCTATTAGGGGTGAAAGAATAAAAAGTTATTGGAACTTCAATTAAATACGTTAAATGAAAAGTTTTAATTATTATTAAGTGAACATAAATGCTCACTTGCTCAGATATCTGTATAAATTCTAAGGTGAGTTTTAAAGCGTAACTTTGTCTTGCTTCACAAAAAAATAGTACCGAGTTACACACCATTTTTTTAGGGAATTTAATTTAGGGTAATTGAGTGTAAATAATGGAATTATATTCTTACGCTTTTTATTCGAAGACATGGATATAGGCGGATAATCGTTGTAGGGTAAATATATTGAAATTTTATTCATTAAGCTGAATGAATGAAGAGAAGTAATTATTTATTGCTTTATTGATATGTATCAATATTTTATACGTAACAAATAAAAAGGGAGCCAAAGCTCCCTTATAACAATAGTAGAGATTACATCAAAATATTGGAGAACAACAAACCAAAACCAATACTAAACACCATGCTTAACAAGCCAGGGAGCATAAAGCTGTGGTTGAAAATATACTTACCAATACGGGTGGTACCAGTCCGGTCAAAGTCGATAGATGCGATGATAGGGCCGTAGTTTGGAATGAAGAAGTAACCGTTAACGGCAACGAAAACCGCAATAATAATGGCTGGTGGCAAACCCAAGGTTATTGCAACAGGGACTAACACGGCTGTTGTTGCGCCTTGGCTATTGACCATCACCGACAGAGCAAATAACGCGAACGCGAATGTCCATGGTGCGACTTCCACTAAGCCAGAGACCGCTTCTTTGACCATGGCACCATGGCCAGCAATGAAGGTGTCACCTAACCAAGCGATACCGAAGATCGCCACGATAGCACGCATACCTGCATGGAATACGGAACCTTGGCTGATGGCGTTGCCGTCAGGTTTGCACAGTAAAATGATCAGCGCCGCGATAGACAGCATCACGATTTCAATCGTGTGCGCCATCCCCATGGCTGATCCGTTAAATTGTGGGCGCAAGCTAGGCAATGCACCCATCACCACCACCACAATGGCACCGAACAAAAATAGCCCGACCGATTTTTTCGCTTGTGGCGTGATTTGAATATCAGCAATCGATACTTCTTGTTCCATCTCTGCGCGGAATTCTGGGTCTTGCAAGCGACGTTGATATTCTGGGTCGTCTTTCAGCTCAACACCGATTTTATTGACGAATAAGCACGCGCAAGCCAAACCAAGAATGGTACTTGGGATGGTGATCATCAACACATCCGTTAGCGTGATGCCTTGTGGTTCTAAGAAGGCGACTAACGCCACGACGGCGGCCGCAATTGGGCTAGCTACAATCGCAAATTGTGACGCGATCACCGCCATACCTAAAGGACGTTCTGGACGAATACCACTGCGACGGCTCACTTCAGCAATAACGGGCAGTACTGAATAGGCCACGTGACCTGTACCAGCCATCATTGTAAAAAAGTAAGTTACCAAAGGGGCGATGAAAGTGATGTGGCGAGGGTTTTTATGCAAAATGTTAGTGGCAATTTTGATCAAATAATCTAAACCGCCAGCCGCTTGCATTGAGGCTGCTGCTGCAACCACGGCCATGATCATCAACATCACATCAATCGGTGGGCTGGTTGGTTGCATGCCAAATCCAAAGCTCAGTACAGCAAGGCCAATACCGCCCATCACACCAAGCCCAATACCACCAATCCTTGCACCAATTAGGATACATCCTAATACGATAAGGAACTCAATTAAGAACATCTTATACTCCTAAAGATAATGAAAAATAGGGTCATTCTACAGGTTCAGCGATATTGAACGGTATGCTTTGCGCCATGATGTAACGCAATTTTTTCTCACTTAATAACTTGTAGAAAGTAAAAAGGCTCTGAATCAGAGCCTTTTTTGATTATTCGTAGCGTTTCGCTTTGTACTGAGGGCGCATAAAGTTTTCGACGGACAAGATGTCATCGAGCTCTTCGGCGGTGAGTAAGCCTCGCTCAAGCACCACTTCACGTACGCTCTTACCCGTTTCCGCACAAATTTTACCCACGATGTCACCTTCATGGTGGCCAATATATGGGTTAAGGTAAGTCACGATACCGATAGAGTTGAATACGTAAGCTTCACACACTTCTTTATTGACAGTGATGCCGTCAACACACTTGTCACGAAGGTTTATGCAGGCGTTTGAAAGAATTTCAATTGACTCAAACATGCTTTGTGCAATCACAGGTTCCATCACGTTTAGCTGTAATTGGCCACCTTCTGCGGCAAAGGAAATAGTGTTGTCGTTACCAAGTACTTTAAAGCACACTTGGTTGACCACTTCAGGCACCACAGGGTTTACTTTTGCAGGCATGATGGAAGACCCAGCTTGCAGTTCAGGTAGGTTCAACTCGTTTAGACCCGCTCGAGGGCCAGATGAAAGAAGACGCAAGTCATTACAGATTTTAGAGAGTTTCACAGCAAGGCGTTTTAGCGCGCCATGCGCCATAACATAAGCTCCGCAGTCAGAGGTTGCTTCAATTAAATCTTCCGCTGGTACCACAGCTAAGCCAGTCACCGCAGCAAGGTGTTTCACCGCCGCCGCTTGATATCCCGGCGCCGCATTCAGGCCAGTACCGATCGCTGTTGCGCCAAGGTTGATCTCAAGCAGCAGTTTAGAGGTGTACTCTAGGTTGCGGATCTCTTCATTAATGGTGACCGCCCAAGCGCGGAACTCTTGACCTACGGTCATCGGTACGGCGTCTTGCAATTGAGTACGACCCATTTTCAAAATGCCAGAGAACTCTTGGCTTTTTAGCTCAAACGCACCTTTTAGATAGGCAATAGAATCAATCAGTTTCAGGATGCTATTGTATACCGCAATGCGGAAACCAGTAGGGTAAGCACAGTTGGTTGATTGGCTTTTATTAACGTGGTCATTGGGGTTGATGAACTCGTATTGACCCTTTTCTTTACCCATCAATTCCAGAGCAAGGTTTGCGATCACTTCGTTGGTGTTCATATTGACAGAAGTACCGGCGCCGCCTTGGTATACGTCTGACGGAAATTGATCCATGCACTTACCTGTTTCTAGGATCAAGTCACACGCTTGGAGGATGTAATTAGCCACTTGGCTTGGAATGACGCCGAGCTCTTTGTTGGCTAGCGTGGCGGCTTTTTTGGTCATCACCATACCGCGTACAAATTCAGGCACATCAGAAATGGTTGATTTTGAAATATTAAAGTTTTCGATAGCGCGCAGTGTATGAATGCCGTAATACGCGTCAGCAGGAACGTGACGTTGACCTAATAGATCTTCTTCGATACGAGTGGCTGAGTTAGCTGTAGCAGCTGTCGTTTCTGATAGGGTAGCCATAACAGGATCCTTAGAGAATTATTCTGATAATTAGTGAAATTATTAGCCATTTCTGCAGTTTAAGAATCCATTCGTCAGAATTTTAGGCTGGAAAATCCGTCCTGACTTCTGTGGCACATCATACTCAACCTAGATTTAAAAAATAGTAAGTGGATCACCTTTTAGGTCAATATTTTATGAAAATTTGATACGCACTCACATGCGTTATTTTTAGGTTTTAAAAACAGTTATCGCGTTGATAAATAGTTGTGATGCCGGCGGTTGGATTTGTCTGTGTGGTATGAGATTTGTTCAGGTTTTGTTAGCAAAATGAGCGAATGAATGGATTTCAGATAGAGCCAATATTCGGTCTATTTTAAGATAGATACTGGCTCTATTTAGTCATTTAGGCTGCGAGGTGGTGCTCTTTGATTGAGCGTTGAGTGTTGTAGTCGCCTGTGGTTGACGGTAAGGTGAGAGCAATAAACAAAGGAGGGCGTGTGTTTCCAATCTTACTTCTGGCTTTTATTTTTGTGCCAATCATTGAAATTGGTCTCTTTATCCAAGTAGGCAGCTTGCTAGGTATGTGGCCAACTATCGCCTTGGTGCTGATTACGGCATTTGTTGGTGCATCATTGGTTCGTAGTCAAGGGATACAAACTTTACTTAGCGTTCAACACCGTTTGCACCAAGGTGAGCTACCTGCGCAGCAAATTATTGAGGGCGTGATGCTGGCGGTGGCGGGTGTGCTACTTTTAGTACCGGGTTTTTTGACCGATGCACTTGGTATGGTGGTGTTATTGCCTGCGCCTCGGGCTTTGCTTGCCAACTATTTGATGAATAAAGTGGTGGTGAATGGTGTATCAGGCCGTTTTCAGGCGCAGTTTGATGATAGCCGTCATAACAAAGCCCCATTTGATCGTGACTTTGAACCATCTGAAACGGGAAAAACCTTCGAAGGTGAATTTGAACGTAAAGATGATGAGCATAATAGGTTGAAATAAAAGACTTTTTATGGTGTTTCTTACTCTATTGTTTTGAGTTGTAAAAATTAAATGCCGAAATAGATTGCTTAGTGCAACGTTAGCGAATATAGTTACCTCGCTCTGTTGTTCAGGGGTTATTAATGAAACAAAAAATAAAAGTAAAAGTAAATTCTCAGAATCCCATCGTAAAAGTTGATGTCCTCAGTGTTTCCCTTACCTTATTAGTAACATTAAATAATTCAATCTATCAGTGCATTGCGCATAAGCGCGATAACTTTATGAATTTAAATAAAAGGGACACATTATGTCTAACAAAACAACTGGTTCTGTAAAATGGTTTAACGAAACTAAAGGTTTCGGCTTCCTTACTCAAGATAACGGCGGCGCTGACGTGTTCGTACACTTCAATGCAATCGCTTCTGACGGTTTCAAAACTCTAATTGAAGGCCAAAAAGTGTCTTTCAATGTAGAAAACGGTCAAAAAGGCCTACAAGCAGCTCAAGTAACTGTTCTGTAATCTAGCCTAATATCTAGAATTAATAAAAAGGTCGCCTAGGCGGCCTTTTTGCTATTTGGTGATTTATCTTCCTACCGTTTTAGAGCACTAGCGCTGTTATTGCGCACCTTCAAAGCCCATTTGACGCCACGCTTCAAACGCAATAATAGCTACCGCATTAGAGAGATTTAAACTGCGAGCTTCTGCCATCATCGGAATACGAATACGTTGTGTCATCGGTAGGCTTGCGATGACTTGCGCTGGTAATCCACGAGTTTCTGGGCCAAACATCAACACATCCCCTTTTTGAAACTGCGCATCGACGTGGTGCCCCGTGGTTTTAGTGGTACAAGCAAAAATCCGGTACGTTTCGCGCTCTGCATTGAGGTAGTCCATAAAAGCATCCAAGTTGGCATGACGCGTTACGCGCGCTAAATCGTGGTAATCAAGCCCTGCACGGCGCACTTTCTTCTCTTCTAGATCAAAACCCAGCGGTTCAATAAGATGCAAATTAGCGCCGCAATTGGCACACAAGCGAATAATATTTCCGGTATTAGGGGCGATTTCAGGTTCGTAAAGTGCGATATCAAACATGGTATAGCTGCTCTTAAGGAGTGTGGGCCGGAAGTATAAGGTGACGAGCCTATTGAGTACAAGTCACCCGTTATTTGGCAATATAGGCATAAGTGGAATTTAACTATCCAATGGGAGCGTGAATTGTACTTTTAACCCACCTAATTGGCTGCGACTTGCGTGAATCGTACCGCTGTGTTGACGAATGGCACTTTCGGTGATGGCTAAACCTAACCCTGTACCACCACTGTGCCTATCACGCGCAGTGGAAACACGATAAAAGGGGCGGAAAATATCGTCTAACTCGTTTTCGGGAACGCCTTCACCATTGTCTTCCACGCAAACCGATAGTCTGCCTTTTTCGACCGAAAAGGTAATATTGATTTCATCTTTGCCATAGTAAATGGCGTTACGCACAATGTTTTCCAATGCGCTCATCAGCAGTTTTGGTGTACCGGAAATCGTGTGCGGTGGAATCGCATTATAGGTGAGTCTTTTTTCCATCTGCTCCGCCTCAAATTGGGCATCACTCAATAATTCCTCCCATAAACTGGATAGCGGTTGAGTTTGTCGGCTGAGATGGCTATTGGTTTGCATACGCGAAAGCGTCAGAAGTTCACCGATCATCTGCTCTAAACGCTGTGCTTCGGTGTCGATCCGCTCCAATTCTGAGCTGCTACCTTGTTTTCGAGTGGCAAGTGCATTGGCCATTCTCAGTCGCGTTAAAGGGGAGCGCAGTTCGTGTGAAATATCCGACAGCAATCGCTGCTGGCCAGAAATCATCTGATTGACGGCTTCTACCATTTGGTTAAAGCTTTTTCCTGCTTGGCGAAATTCACTGGTGCCTTTTTCTAAGCTTGGGTCGACCACAAATTCGCCGCGAGCGACCCGTTTGGCGGCTTGCTCGAGGCGGCTGGCGGGTTGACTCAATGCCCATGCGAGCCATAAGAGTAGTGGTGTACTGACGAGCATCACGGCAAGCAGTAGGCCGAACGGACGGTCGAATAGTTGCAATAAGAACGGAGGGGGCTCATTCCAGCGAATACCGACAAACATGAGTAGATCTTGCTTAGCAAGGGTAATTGGCAATGGACCTGAAATCATATAACGGCCATAGAGCTTCTGTTGTGGCTTATCAATGGATTCAATGCTGGTCACGAAATTTTGGAGTGCTTTAAACTTAAAGTCGGCTTGAGTTTTGGTGGTGAGAATTGTGCCATCTGGCGTTGTGATAAAGAATTGTGGAGTGCCGTTCTTCTCGCGCATGTGCCCTTCACCACGCTTGTTGCTGCTACTTTCTAAACGAAAGAGGATGCGTGTGAGTTCATGCTCATCTTTAAACATACTCTCTATTTTTTGTTTTAAGTGTGTAAGACGTTGGTATTCATCGCTAGGTATATCACGGGTTTTACGAGGATCAAGGTGCGGCAGTGCTAATACTGCGATCAGCACCAGCAGCATCGTAAACCAAAAAATGGCAAAAATTCTGCCATAAAGGCTGTTGATTTTAGGTAGGCGCATTAATCCTCCAGAATCATGAGGTAGCCACGACCACGCAGCGTTTTAATCCGTGATTTACCATCGACACGCTCAGGTAATTTCTTGCGTAAATTCGAGACGTGCATATCAATCGCGCGGTCAAAGGCCGCCAACCGTTTTCCTAGAACATCAAGGCTGAGCGCTTCTTTAGTTAAGGTTTCGCCTGGGTTTTGCACAAAATGAGTCAGCAAGGCAAATTCCGTGGTGGTAAGGTCCAGCAATTGCCCTTGGCAATAGGCTTCCTGCTTGCTGGGGTATACTTGAATATCTTGGCACTCAATGACTTCATTATGTTTGGTGCCATTGCTGGTTTGGGTTCGGCGCAAAATCGCGCGAATGCGTGCCAGCAGCTCTCGGTCACTGAAAGGCTTCGGTAAATAGTCATCCGCGCCGAGTTCTAGACCGATGACGCGATCGATCTCCTCTCCTTTGGCGGTGAGCATTAATACCGGGGTATGCCAGTTTTCACGTAACTTTTTCAGCGTTTCCATCCCATTAAGTTTAGGCATCATTACATCGAGTAAGACAAGATCAATGCGATCATGAATGGCCGCGAGCCCGCTCTCTCCATCATTCGCTTCAGAGACATCGAAGCCTTCATAGCTCAAGACTTCTTTTAGTAAGCTGGTGAGCTCAGTATCATCATCAATCAGAAGAATATGCGCCATGTGTCGCCTCGTCGTTGGGGAAGTTATGGGTACAGTTTACTGCGAAATAGGCAAGATATTCAGTGAGCGGTAAGCTCTTTACGATTCTTTACGCTCACTATACGTTGCTTTACCGTACAGGCCCTATTCTACACTCAAGCGCTGTGAATACAGCCTGTTAGAATCCACTTAGTGAAGGAATAGATGATGAAAATGGCAAAAAAATTAGTACTTGCGGCGGTGATACTTCCTCTGACTCTTAGCACAGCAAGCGTCTTTGCATTTGGTGGTAAAGATCAGCATAAAGGCCCAAATGATGAGTGTGGCGGTTTTGATCGCGGCATGATGCAGCAGCTTGATTTGACGTCTGATCAACAAGCAAAGCTGAAAGGAATGCGTGAGGCGAATCGCGAAGCGATGAAGGGTGAGCACAAAGGTCAACGCCAAGCGAAAATGAAAGCGCACCATGACAAAGTACAAGCTCTCGTGCTCGCTGAGAACTTTGATGCGGCAGCGGCAAATGAACTAGCCAAAGAGATGGTCGATCAACAGGTCGCTCACCGTGTCAAGATGCTAGAAAAACGTCATGACATGATGAGTGTGCTAACTCCGGAACAAAAAGCAAAACTGCAAACGCTACAACAAGATCGCATGCAGAAGTGCATGGAAAATGGTCCTAAGCACATGAAAAAAAATAGCTAGTCATTGATAACCGCTAATCATTGATAATAGGCCTCGGGTGAGGCCTGTTCATTTTTGTGTCATATTCATTCTTAATTTGAGAAGGTATACTACCTGCTCATTCTCAAGCTGATTTTAGTGATATGAAACAAGAATACGCACGCCTTGTTACGCTTGCTGCCTGGACAGCAACCCTTGTAGCCTCATTGTTGCTGATAGTAAAAGTGATCGCTTGGTGGGTTACTGGCTCGGTCAGCCTACTCGCATCCTTGATTGATTCCTTACTTGATATTGCCGCTTCCGTGGTCAATTTAATTGTGGTGCGTTACGCACTGCAGCCCGCAGATAAAGAGCACGCCTTTGGTCATGGTAAGGCGGAATCGCTTGCGGCTCTTGCCCAAGCGATGTTCATTTCAGGCTCGGCCTGTTTTCTTATCCTCAATGGGGTTGACCGTTTTTTCCGCCCACACGAATTAACTTCTCCTGAATATGGCGTTTATGTCAGCCTGTTTGCAATGCTAGTGACTTTTGGCTTAGTGTTGTTCCAAAAGCATGTGGTGAAAAAAACGGGCAGCCAAGCCATTGCTGCGGATTCATTGCATTACCAAACCGATTTGTTCATGAATGCGGCGATTATGATCGCGCTTATATTGAGCTGGTTTGGCTTTAAACAGGCCGATGCCATCTTTGCGATCGGCATTGGCGTTTATATTCTTTACAGCGCTTTTCGTATGGTGCAAGAGGCCATTCAGACCTTATTGGATCGTAAGTTACCTGATGAGGAATTGAAGCAAATCCGCACAGAATGTCTTTCTGTGGCTGGTGTGTTGGGTGTGCATCAATTAAGAACTCGCATGTCTGGACCTGTAAGATTCATTCAGTTACATCTGGAACTAGATGACAATATCCGCTTGATTGAGGCGCATCGCATTTCCGATGAGGTGGAAGATAAGCTACTCGAGGCTTTCCCGGGAGCTGATGTATTAATCCACCAAGATCCTTATTCTGTGGTGTTTGGACCAGAAAAAAAGCAAAAATCACAAGGGTGGTAGCGACAAAAACGCGCTTATTAACTATCTTTTTAAGAACAATAAATAAGCCTGATTCTGATATGAATCAACAAAGCATTAACTCAAAACTGTAATACTCTTACATAAGTAGCAAACTTACATAATTTCGTGCAAATAACAGTAGTATTCCTCTTTAGGAAAGGTAACATTATGCACAGATTAGAAAGATTTTGCTGTCGGTTTTATCGCTAACGGACAGCGTAAAAAATTAGTATTAAGTTCCCAAAAAATCGAGGGTGAGCATGATTAAGAAGATCGGTGTTTTGACTAGTGGCGGTGACGCACCTGGCATGAACGCAGCAATCCGTGGTGTTGTTCGTACGGCACTCGGTGCTGATTTGGAAGTATTTGGTATTTACGATGGCTACCTTGGTCTTTATGAAGATCGCATTAAAAAATTGGATCGTTCAAGCGTTTCTGACGTTATCAATAAAGGTGGTACTTTCCTAGGTTCTGCGCGTTTCCCTGAATTTCGTGAAGTCGCAGTACGTGAAAAAGCGATCGAGAACCTAAGAAAGCATGGTATTGATGCTTTAGTTGTCATCGGCGGTGACGGTTCTTACATGGGTGCGAAAAAGCTGACCGAAATGGGTTTTCCATGCGTTGGTTTACCAGGCACGATTGATAACGACATTGCTGGTACCGATTACACCATTGGCTACTTAACGGCATTGAATACGGTTATTGATGCGATTGACCGTTTACGTGATACTTCCTCTTCTCATCAACGTATTTCTATTGTTGAAATTATGGGTCGTCATTGCGGTGATTTGACTCTGATGTCGGCGATTGCAGGCGGTTGTGAATACATCATCACCCCTGAAACTGGCCTGAATATGGAGCAACTGATTGCAAATGTTCAAGACGGTATTAAAAAAGGTAAGAAACACGCCATTATTGCACTGACTGAGTTGATGATGGATGCTAACCAACTGGCGAAAGAAATTGAAAAAGCAACGGGACGTGAAACTCGCGCTACCGTTCTGGGTCATATTCAACGCGGTGGTCGCCCGACGGCGTTTGACCGTGTTCTTGCGTCACGCATGGGTAATTTTGCGGTACATTTACTGCTTGATGGCCACGGTGGTCGTTGTGTTGGTATTCAGAAAGAGCAGTTGGTTCACCACGATATTATCGACGCAATTGAAAATATGAAGCGTCCAGTTCGCACTGATTTGTATAAAGTGGCTGAAGAGTTATTCTAATCACTTCTTCCATCTCGGTATAAAGTGATTAAGTAAAAAAGACCGCATTGCGGTCTTTTTTGTCTCTCTATGCTTTGTCTTTAAAATAAAACAGAGCAAAGCACTGGCGGATTACAAAATGATCGCGCGCACTTCTGGGTCTTTACGCTCTAAGTAGTGAATTGATTTAATACGGCGAATGGTACGACAGCGGCCACGAATTAATAGCGTTTCTGTGGTGGCGATGTTGCCTTTGCGGGTAATACCTTCCAGCAGATCCCCTTTGGTGATACCAGTAGCTGAGAAAATGACGTTATCACTGCGGGCCATCTCTTCCATTTTCAACACTATGCCAGCTTCGACACCCATTTCCGCGCAGCGAGCTAACTCTTTTGCACCGTAAATGCGGTTTTCTTCCGTATCGCCTTTGACTTCATGACGTGGTAGTAGACGGCCATGCATGTCACCATCTAGAGCTCGGATGACCGCGGCTGAAACCACTCCTTCAGGTGCACCGCCTATGCAGTACATCACGTCGACTTCACTATCAGGCATGCAAGTTAGGATCGAGGCGGCGACATCGCCATCTGGCACAGCAAACACGCGAACACCCATCTCTTGCATCTGCGCTATGGTGGCATCATGGCGAGGTTTCGCTAAGGTGATCACCACTAGAGTGTCTAATGGTTTATTCAGCGCGGCGGCGATATTTTCTAAATTCTCTTTTAAAGGCTTATTGAGGTCAATGCATCCTTTAGCGCCGGGGCCAACCACCAATTTTTCCATGTACATATCAGGTGCTTTAAGGAAGCTGCCTTTTTCGCCAGCCGCCAAAACAGCCAATGCGTTTGACTGGCCCATTGCCGTCATGCGCGTACCTTCAATAGGATCCACTGCGATATCAACCGCATCGCCACCAAGGCCAACAAGCTCGCCAATGTAGAGCATTGGAGCATCGTCAATTTCGCCTTCACCGATTACAATTTCACCTTGGATGTCAGTTTTATTGAGTAGGTTGCGCATGACTTCTACCGCTGCGCCATCGGCCGCATTTTTATCGCCTCGGCCAAGCCATTTGTAACCTGCCAGTGCGGCACCTTCAGTGACTCGAGAGAATGCCATTGCTAAATCGCGTTTCATGCTAGCTCCAAAGAAAAGGGAATAGGAAATTTCGGCGGGAATTTTAGCATATCAAATAGTAAACGTTTGCTTTTTTAGTTCACAAGGATTGCACTTGATCAAAGCTAAGCCTCAAATTGAGCAAATCTATGGCTAGATAAAGTGTTTTTCGGCCTAGGTTTGGCGCTTAAGTGAGTTGACGGTTAAGTTGAGCCGATTTTTTAGCCAAATAGCGAGAAAATTTGCATATAGTGAGTGTTTCTGAGCGCTGTGCTGAGTAGAATGAACCAATAAGTGAAATTTTGTTCACCTCAACCGAATAACTAAGGGTATGCACCATGTCTTTTGAAGTATTAGAACTACTAGAAGCAAAAATTCAAACCGCAGTTGACACCATCGCACTTCTACAAATGGAAGTGGAAGAGCTTAAAGAAGAGAAACAGCAGCTCGTGAATGAAGCGAATGAGCTAAAAGTAGCGCGTGAAGAGCTTGAGCAAAAAGCGCAACAAATGGAGCAAGAGCAGAGTGCATGGCAAGATCGTATTCGTAGCTTACTTGGTAAAATGGACGACGTGGAATAATCTGCTCGCTTAAGTGATACCACAACGCCGACATCAAGTCGGCGTTACTTTTAATCAATCATCGCGTTTTATCACGAGCAACATTTACCAATAATAGCGTTATGAGTGTAGAGAAAGTTTATGCTTTCGGTCTTACGCCCAACGTATGGCACAATGCGTAGGTCATTTCAGCGCGATTGAGCGTATAGAAATGGAAGTCTTTGACACCTTCACGGCTTAAAATGCGAACCATGTCAATTGCTTGGCTTGCACCCACGAGCTGGCGTGTGGTTGGGTCATCATCTAATCCATTAAATTGTTTCGCCATCCATCCGGGGACTTTAACGTTGTTTTGCGCGGCAAAGCGAGAAGCTTGTTTAAAGTTTGATACCGGTAGAATGCCCGGTACAATTTCAGCATCAATACCAGCGGCTACGCAGCGGTCGCGAAATCGTAAGTAGCTTTCAACATCAAAAAAGAATTGAGTAATTGCGCGGTTTGCACCTGCATCAATTTTGCGTTTTAGATTGACCAGATCGGATTGCGCGCTTTTCGCTTCAGGGTGGACTTCTGGAAATGCCGCGACAGAAATATCAAAATCATGGCGAGATTTGAGTAGAGTAACTAAGTCGGAAGCATACATTTCTGGTTTGCCGCCACCAGCGGGAATATCGCCACGCAGCGCAACTATGTTCTGGATGCCGTTGTGCCAGTAGTCATCGGCAATCTGAATCAGCTCATCGCGAGAGGCATCAATGCAAGTGAGGTGCGGTGCTGCAATAAGGCCAGTTTGATCTTTAATCTCTTTAATGATCGAATGGGTGCGGTCGCGCTCGCCAGAGTTTGCTCCGTAAGTCACAGAAACAAATTTAGGTTGTAGGGTTTTTAAACGGTGAACGGAATTCCACAATGTCTCTTCCATTTGCGCTGAGCTGGGTGGAAAAAACTCAAATGAGACATTGATATTATCTGATAGCTCAGCCACGTTCTGGTTGAGTGCATCAATATGACCGGCGTGCGTGTATCCCATTTTATTTCTCCCTGTGGCGTTCTTCCGCCAATCTATCATTCCTTAAGTTGACGTTTAGACGTCTATATGTCCACAGAATGTATTGAATAGCATTTAATGTCAACACTGTAATTATGAATATTATTCATGTTGATTGTGAGTGACCTTCAAGTCATGCTCAACCTCGGTATGCATGACCTAATATCATCCTTTCGCAGTTAAATTAAGGAGCCTAGTGGCCCCTTAATCTGGAATAAGCTGGAGTGTTACAGCAAGCTTGACAGCAAGTTGAGGTCCGATTGGATAGCTCCTGCTGTCACTTCTCTACCAGCGCCCGGGCCACGAATCACTAACGGGTTATCGCGATACCATTTACTCTCGATAGCAAAAATGTTGTCACAAGGTAAAAGGTTAGCCAAAGCGTGTTCACGCTCTAAAGCTTCAACCCCCACCGTTGCTTTGCCATTTTTCTCAAGCCTTGCGACATAGCGTAGCACTTTATCTTCACGTTGTGCTTTGGTTAGTCTCTCTGCTAATTTTTCACTCAGCAGTTGGCCTTTGTCTAAAAAGTCATCCAGTGAGAGGTGCTTGAGCTCATCAGGAACCAGTGATTCAACTTTGACATTTTCCGGTTCGATATGTAATCCCGCTTCACGGGCTAGGATCACCAGTTTGCGCATTACGTCTGAACCATCCAGATCGCTGCGCGGATCAGGCTCGGTAAGTCCTTGTTGCCATGCTAAATCGACCAGTTCGCTAAACGGTATTGAGCCGTCGAATTGCTGAAATAACCAAGATAAAGTGCCAGAGAAAATACCAGAGAGGGCGACGATTTCATCACCGCTTTCACGTAAATCACGTACCGTGTGGTTAATGGGTAAGCCTGCGCCAACCGTCGCGTTGTAGAGCCAATGGCGGCTAATTTTCGCGAACGCTTCTTTTATTTGGTGGTAATCGACGCTAGAGGAAGAGCCCGCGACTTTATTCGCTGAGATGAGGTGCACCCCATTTTCAGCAATGTTGAGGTAGTGATCAGCCAGTTCTTTGCTTGCGGTTACATCGAGCACAACCGCTTCGTCATATCCTTGAATATTGCTTAATCGTTGGAGCCAAGCCATTCCTTCACTGGCAATCGCTTCATCGTCAAAATGCTTTAAAACCGATGCTGCATCAATCCCTTGCTCATCAAACCAATAGGTTTGGCTATCGACCACCGCGACCAACTCGAAGTTCATGCCATGGCGTTTTTCTAACTCTGATTTTTGTTCAGCAAAGAGTTTTAACCAACTCGAACCAATGTTGCCTTTGCCACACAGTGCCAGTGCGACCCGTTTTTGCGCCTGAAATAGTTGGTTGTGCATACCCACCACTAAGGGGGTGATCGGCGTTTTACGCAGTACCGCAACTAAACTCAGCCCAGATTCGGCTTCACAGATAAACTCGATCGGTGATGAACGTAGCTGTTGATAAAAGCCGTAGCAGTGATTGGGGTTTTTCGTCACTCCCGCACCCACAGCACCCACTAATGAAAAGCCTTCTTTGAGTTTAATTTCTGCTTCAAAAGCGGCATCTTGCAGATGGGCTAGGGCTCCGCCTGAAATCTCAGCAGTATAGGCAAGACGCAGTTGGTGTTGATCGGCTTGAGTATCGAAAGCTAGCGGTTCGAGTTGAGCACGACGCAAGCTGCGTAGTACATCATTTTGTAGGCGCTGGAAGTCATGCCCGTGAGCAAAATTAAGCTCAATCAACAGCACATCATCAAGTGAAGTAATGATTTTGGCACCGCGTCCCGATGCCAATACACGCTCAATACGAGTCGATCCTGCTTCGGGTTGATAACTGCAGCGCAAGTGCAAATCCATGGTGCTTTGCGCCACGGGCTGCAAAGTTCGGCTGTGCAATACTGGGGCGGCAAGGCGTGCTAACTCGTTGGTTTCGTCCAAACGCAGTAGCGGCAGTAAACAGGCATCACTGACAATGCGCGGGTCGGCGCTATAAACACCGGCCACATCACTCCAAATCGTTACCCGGTTTACTTCCGCAAGTGCGCCGATCATAGTGGCGGAGTAATCAGAGCCATTGCGCCCAAGTAGCACAGTATCACCTTGTTCACTGCGAGCCATAAAGCCTGTGATGATCACTCGGTGATGCGCGTGTTGTGCCAAAATTTCTTTCAGCAAAGGGTAGGAGCGAGCGCGATCCACTTCCGGTTGTGTGCCTGCTTGCGCGCGAAGAAATTCGCGGGCGTCTTGTGCCACAGCCGCAAGATTATGTTGATTGAGTAACGCCGCCAATAAGCGTGATGACCACACTTCACCATGGCCAAGTACCGCCGCTTGTTGAGCTGGCGATAGGGGCGCGCAAAGCTGACCCAAGGTGCGAATTTCGTTGGTGAGTAAAGTGATGAGTGGTTGCGCTGCATCTTCATCGAGCAGCGCGTTGATTAAATCGATTTGGTACTGACGGACCGATTGCAAGTTCTCATGAGCTACTCGGCCATCTTTATTGAGAGCGTCGAGAAATTCGATTAAACGATTGGTGGTTTTTCCTGCGGCAGAAACCACCACCAAATCATCAGCTTGAGAATACTCTTTTAAGATATTAACGACCCGTTTGTAGCATTCAGGATCGGCAAGGCTGCTACCGCCAAACTTGTGCAATTGACGTAGGGCAGTCATTAATAGGCCTCCTTCGCTTTAGCAAAGGCTTGAGCGAGATCGTCAATCAAATCTTGGGCATCTTCTAAGCCGACCGATAGGCGTAATAGCTGCTGTGAAACACCGGCTTCGGCCAACGCTTCTTCGCCCATCGCTCGGTGAGTCATCGAAGCGGGGTGGCAGATTAAGCTCTCCACGCCTCCTAATGATTCTGCCAGTGAGAATAATGTTAACTGAGAGACAAAATATTTGAGCTGTTCAAAGCTGCCCGCAAACTCAAAACTTAGCATAGATCCAAAGCCAGATTGCTGCTTTTTCGCTATCTCATGGCCAGGATGCTCTGGCAAACTCGGGTGATAAATGACCTTTACTAAGGCTTCGCTTTGCAGATAGTCCAAAATGGCACGTGAGCTTTCCTCATGGACGCGCATTCTTGCGCCTAAGGTACGAATGCCACGCAGCGTCATATAGCTATCAAAAGGGGTTCCCGTTGAGCCAAGGCAGTTGCCCCACCATGCTAGCTCTTCAGCGTGCTGCTCTGTTTTGGTGATAACAACTCCGCCAATCACATCGGAGTGGCCGTTGATGAATTTGGTGGTGGAGTGGATGACAAAATCTGCGCCCAACTCTAATGGTTTTTGGAAGACTGGCGTTAAGAAGGTGTTGTCAACCGCCACTAATGCACCGACGGCGTGTGCTTGTTGGCAAATATCAGCAATATCTACCACGCGAACTAATGGGTTGGATGGGGTTTCAATGAGTACCAATTTGGGTTTTTTCGCCAAAGCAGCCTGCAAAGCGTTTGGATCGGATTGATCAATAAAGAGTGTCTTAAAATCGCCTTTTTTGGCGCGTGTATTAAACAGGCGATATGTGCCACCGTAACAGTCATGCGGGGCCACAATCAGATCGTCAGGACTTAAAAAGGCGGAAACCCATAGATTCAGCGCCGAAGTGCCACAGTTAGTCACCACCGCGCCTTGACCCGATTCTAGTTCAAACAACGCTTTTTCGAGCAGACCGCGATTCGGGTTGCCAGAGCGTGTGTAATCGTATTTAGGCACTTCACCAAACGCAGGAAAGCTATAATTTGTCGAAAGATAAATTGGAGGCACAACAGCATGATATTGAGAGTCGGATTCAATACCGGTTCTAACGGCGATGGTGGCTGGCTTGCGAGTGGTCATGACGGTTTCCTTACTTAATTAAACTCAATAAACTGACTTTTATTGAGGGGTTCCTGCTTTATCTGGGGACAACGAAAGGGCAACGTCCATTGTCTCGAGTATTAGCTATATCCGATAGTGCGTGAGATTGCTATCCCCTTTCTAACTTGAAGTTGCTGCGATGTTGGCTAGATTCACCTACTTCAATCACATAGTCTGGTTGCCTTGACTTGCCGCTCTGCTGAAATTTCAAGTATTTCGGGTATCTCTTTGTCGATAATGGCACACTTTACTGAACTCAAAAGAAGACGTCAATATATCTAGACGTCTATATGTCTTTGCTTGTGGCGGTAAATCCCGCTAAAATCCAACTTTCAAATTTTTAACGACCAATTACGATAACGAAGGTGCGCAATGGCAGACTGGAATGGGGAATACATTAGCCCATATGCTGAACATGGGAAGAAGAGTGAGCAAGTCAAAAAAATCACCGTTTCAATCCCATTGAAAGTGTTGAAAGTATTAACTGATGAGCGCACTCGCCGTCAAATCAATAACTTACGCCACGCAACGAACAGTGAGCTGCTGTGTGAAGCCTTCTTGCATGCTTATACCGGTCAACCTTTACCGACCGACGAAGATTTGAGAAAAGATCGTCCAGACGATATTCCGACGGAAGCAAAAGCATTAATGACCGCTATGGGCATTGAATTTGAAGCGTATGATGATGAAGAAGTGTAGCGCGTAATTGCGGTACAACGAGATAAAATCGAGAGGATACTGGGTAAGTTGCCATTGTGACTTTGGCTCTGTGTCTCAGAATATAAAAAAACCGCTGAAAGTCAGCGGTTTTTTTTCGAGCAAGGCATTTAGCCGCTCAAGCTTGTGATTATTCTTGCATGTAATTGACAGGCATCTCGATTCGAGCGACGCCAGAGTCAACCGCTGCTTGAGCAACCGCTTTAGCAACACGAGGCAGTAGGCGTGGGTCCATCGGTTTTGGAATGATGTATTCAGGGCCGAAACTTAACGCTTTTACGCCTGCAGCTTTCAACACTTCAGCCGGCACTTCTTCTTTAGCCAGTTCACGTATTGCCTCAACTGCGGCTAGCTTCATTTGGTCATTAATTTCACTAGCACGGACATCCAAAGCGCCACGGAAAATAAATGGGAAGCACAACACATTGTTGACTTGGTTTGGATAATCGCTACGGCCTGTGCCGAGAATTAAATCGTCACGTACCGCGCGTGCGAGTTCCGGTTTAATTTCTGGATCCGGGTTTGAGCAAGCAAATACGATCGGTTTATCGGCCATTAATTTTAGCGCTTCGGCAGGCAGCAGGTTGGGGCCTGACACACCTAGGAATAAGTCAGCGCCTTCAATCACATCTTCCAGTGTGCGTTTGTCGGTGTTATTAGCAAACAACTGCTTATATTCATTGATGTCATCGCGACGAGTATGAATCACACCTTTGCGATCAAGCATGTAGATTTTTTCACGCATTGCGCCGCACTTAATCAATAGTTCCATGCAAGCGGTGGCTGCTGCGCCAGCGCCAAGACAGACGATAGTGCATTCGTTGAGTTTCTTGCCTTGCAGTTCAATCGCATTGAGCATGCCAGCGGCAGTAACAATCGCAGTGCCGTGTTGATCGTCATGGAAAACAGGCACATTACAGCGTTCGATCAAACGGCGTTCAATCTCAAAGCAATCTGGTGCTTTGATATCTTCTAAGTTGATGCCGCCAAAGGTGTCGGCGATGTTGGCAACCGTATCGACAAATTCATCGATTGTGCGGTGTTTTACTTCAATATCAATTGAATCAAGCCCAGCAAAGCGTTTAAACAGTAGCGCTTTTCCTTCCATGACGGGCTTGGAAGCCATCGGACCTAAGTTACCTAAACCAAGAATAGCCGTGCCGTTTGAGATCACAGCGACGGTGTTGCCTTTCGCAGTGTATTTATAAACGTTGTCGATGTTCTGTGCGATTTCACGAACCGGTTCAGCGACGCCCGGGCTGTAAGCTAAAGCAAGGTCTTCAGCCGAGTCGGCAGGCTTAGTTAGTGAAATGGCAATTTTACCTGCGGTTGGGTAAGCATGGTAATCGAGTGCGCGTTGGCGAAATTGTTCTTCTGCCGTTAATTCTTGGTGAGTGTCATCAGACATAGGTATAAGTGCTCGTGTTGGATTGGAAAAGGTCCATAATTCTAATGGATGTCGCTCAAACTTCCTAGGCGGGAACCTGACGTGCTTCATCAAAAAATGGAGAAAATGTCGCAGATAAGACCAGTGCGTACTGACAACTATACAAAAAATGCCAACAAAAAAGGATGCCGAAGCATCCTTTTTTAATTTTCTAGCAAAAAAGAAATTATTTGCTAGAAAGAGCACCGAAACGCTTGTTGAAGCGATCTACACGGCCGCCAGTATCAACGATACGTTGCTTACCAGTGTAGAATGGGTGACATTTGTCACACACGTCTAGGTGGATAGAATCTTTGCCTAGCGTTGAGCTGAACTCGAAAGAGTTGCCGCAAGAACAAGTCGCGCTAACTGCTTTGTACTCTGGATGGATACCAGCTTTCATG
The DNA here is from genome assembly GCF_963875615.1 of Vibrio sp. V09_P4A23P171. Classification (NCBI taxonomy): domain Bacteria; kingdom Pseudomonadati; phylum Pseudomonadota; class Gammaproteobacteria; order Vibrionales; family Vibrionaceae; genus Vibrio; species Vibrio sp. V09_P4A23P171. The sequence continues at coordinate 179,526 of NZ_CAWNMR010000055.1, read as the reverse complement.
GGATAACCTCAAATTGGGCCGCGTCGCTATCCGAATCTATGCCGGACACCACACGTAGTTAATAAAAAAATGTTGATACCGCTGACTGCTTAACATCAAGCAAGAAGCCATATCATCAAGGCGCGATATATTAATGAATCCTCTTCAGTGGATCAAGCCATTTCGCCGCTATTTTCGCCACATTTTTGTCCAATGACGAAGCTCGAATTTCGGTGACGCATCCAGTAGACTGTCTTTTCACATTTTTTGTAGAACGAACGGTCGATTATGCGCCCCACCATTGCACGCGTTGCCTTACCTGTCCCATTGGATAAGCAGTTTGATTATCAGATCCCAAGTCATCTGTTTCCGATTGTTGGTGGACGAGTGTCGGTGCCATTTGGTCGGCAAACTCTGGTGGGTATCGTCACCGCTATAGTCAGTGAGTCTGAGTTTTCAGTCGATCAATTAAAGCCGCTAAAAGCGGTGCTCGATAGCCAGCCAGTCTGGCCAGAGAAACTCTATCAATTGCTGTTGTGGTGTAGCCAGTTTTATCAATACCCATTAGGCGACACGTTATTTAATGCCTTGCCTGGCGCATTACGCAAAGGGAAAGCGGCCGATTTTTCGACCTTAGTGGAGTGGCAACTGACGCCCAGTGGGCGCGATCAACTCATGCAAGGATTTGGGCGAGCGGTAAAGCAAGCCAAAGTGATGGTGATGCTTGAGTCTGGCGCTGTGCCCCATCAACTGTTTATTGATGAAGAGGTAGGTAGCAGCGTACTCAAAACCTTACAAGAGAAAGGCTGGATAGAATCACTGGAAAAACGGCCGACACTGACGGCTTGGCCGCAAAATGTTGAAGCGGATGTGGAAAAGCCCAAGCTCAACCAAGAACAAGCGATCGCGATTGCTTCAATTAATAGCCATCACCATTTCGCATGCTATTTACTTGAAGGGGTCACCGGTTCAGGGAAAACCGAAGTTTATCTAAACTTAATCAAGCCCGTTTTAGAAAAAGGACGTCAGGCATTGGTACTGGTGCCTGAGATTGGTCTAACACCACAAACCATTAACCGCTTTCGTAAGCGATTTAATGTGCCAGTTGCCGTGGTCCACTCGGGGCTCAATGAAACCGAGCGCCTCAACGCGTGGTTAGCGGCGCGTGATAATATTGCGGGCATTATCATTGGTACTCGCTCAGCGCTGCTAACGCCTTTTGCAGACCTAGGTATCATCATTGTTGATGAAGAGCACGACGCTTCGTATAAACAGCAAGATAGCCTACGCTACCATGCAAGAGATGTTGCGGTAATGCGTGCAAACCTTGAGCAGATCCCGATTGTGCTTGGTTCTGCCACTCCAGCATTAGAAACGTTGCATAATGCATTGAGCGGCAAATATCATCACTTAAGCTTAACTCAGCGTGCGGGCGTAGCGGTTCCCACTAAAAACAAGGTGTTGGATGTGAAAGGCCTGTTTTTAGAGAGTGGTTTATCAGCGCCGCTGATTGCTGAGATGAGAAAACACCTCAGCGCAGGTAACCAAGTGATGCTGTTTCTCAATCGGCGCGGCTTCTCGCCCGCGCTGATGTGCCATGAATGCGGTTGGATTGCCGAGTGTAAACGTTGCGATGCGTACTATACCTTTCACCAATATAGCAGTGACATGCGTTGTCACCATTGTGGCTCGCAACGTCCGGTGGTTCATCAGTGTCAAGGTTGTGGTTCCACTCAGTTGGTTACGGTTGGGGTAGGTACCGAGCAACTTGAAGCGCAACTGGCGCAGCTTTTCCCCGAATATAAAACGGTGCGTATTGATCGCGATAGTACGCGTCGTAAAGGCAGTTTAGAAAGTGCGTTATCATCGATTCGCCAAGGTGAGTATCAGATTTTAATTGGCACGCAGATGCTCGCTAAAGGGCACCATTTTCCCGATGTGACTTTAGTAGCGTTATTGGATGTGGATGGTTCGCTATACAGCAGTGATTTTCGCGCCGCCGAACGCTTGGCGCAGCTATTTACTCAAGTGGCAGGTCGAGCAGGGCGCGCGAGTAAACCCGGCGAAGTGATTTTACAAACGCATCACCCGGAACACAGTTTGCTGCAAGCATTGTTGCAAAAGGATTATCGTCATTTTGCAGAAACCGCGTTAGAAGAGCGGAAAATAGCGATGTTGCCGCCTTACACCTATCTCACTCTGTTTAAAGCGGAATCCAATCAAGCTTCGATGGTGGAAGAGTTTTTACGCCAAATTAGGCATACGTTAGAAGCGCATCCGTTATTTGATGATTCGTGCTTAGTATTAGGGCCAACCCCAGCACCATTGGCGAAAAGAGCGGGCAAATATCGCTGGCAGTTATTACTGCAAACTCAACATCGCTCCAAAATGCAAAAACTATTGATGAGTGCTAAGCCTGCGATTGGACTGTTACCATTAGCCAAGAAAATTCGCTGGTCGTTAGATATTGAACCGCAAGATCTCAGTTAAACCTCAGTAGCGTTTTCGATGAAATGAGATGTAACATATTGAAGCAATCGAATGCTAAAACGGTTACTGTTATTTTTGTCAGCCTATTTAATCCTCTCTAATGTGAGTGGCTTCACGCTTATTATGTAAAATTTGTTAATCTGACCGTAACTTTCTGGGTGGAAATGAATAGACTATCACTCATATATCCGCTGTGAATAACAGCTCAGCGTTCAAAATGGATAACCAGATTTTACAACCGGATTTTATAAACATAACAACGGGTGATTTCAGCCCAGTAACAACTTTTAAAGAGGTTAATTTCTATGGCGACAATGAAGGATGTTGCCCAGCTTGCAGGTGTATCAACCGCCACAGTATCTAGGGCGTTGATGAACCCTGAAAAAGTATCATCTTCAACGCGAAAGCGTGTCGAAGATGCTGTTTTGGAAGCTGGTTACTCACCAAATTCTCTCGCTCGCAACTTACGTCGTAATGAATCTAAAACTATTGTCGCTATCGTGCCTGATATTTGTGACCCTTACTTCACAGAGATCATTCGTGGTATCGAAGATGCGGCGATGGAACATGGTTATTTAGTACTGTTGGGTGATAGTGGTCAGCAGAAAAAGCGAGAAAGTTCGTTAGTTAACCTCGTATTTACTAAGCAGGCCGATGGCATGTTGTTGCTGGGAACGGATTTGCCGTTTGATGTTAGTAAGCCGGAGCAAAAAAACCTGCCACCTATGGTCATGGCATGTGAATTTGCGCCAGAACTTGAGTTGCCGACGGTACATATTGATAACCTTACTTCAGCGTTTGAAGCGGTGAACTATTTGACGCAGCTCGGGCACAAACGCATCGCGCAAATATCGGGGCCAGCAGAGGCCACGCTGTGTAAGTTCCGCCATCAAGGTTATCAACAAGCTTTACGCCGCGCAGGAATTACCATGAACCCTAATTATTGCACTTATGGTGATTTTACTTTTGAAGCTGGGGCTAAAGCACTGCGCCAATTATTGGCGTTATCTGAGCCACCCACAGCCATTTTTAGTCATAATGACAGTATGGCGATCGGTGTCATTAAAGAAGCCAAAAAATTGGGTTTGCGCGTTCCACAAGATATTTCAGTGGTGGGATTTGATGATATTCAATTTGCGCTCTACTGCGATCCACCGTTAACGACCATCTCACAGCCGCGCTATGAGATAGGGCGTCAAGCGATGCTCATGATGCTCGATCTTCTTCGCGGTCAAGAGGTTGGCGCAGGTTCTCGACTATTAGAAACCAAGTTAGTGATTCGAGAAAGCGCAGCACCTCCTCGCTTGAGCTAACCACATGCAGCGCACTTTTGATGCGCTGCAACTCTTTCAACACTATTAAGTCGTTGGAAACTGCATTAACATTGGTACAAACCATCAACTTTTGAATTCTCTGTGGCTAATAAAGATTATGTAAGGCGCGGTCGTAGTCCGAAAAAGCCGACCCCGAAAAAAACAACTCCACGTCGTAAACCTTGGCGTAGTGGCTTATTGGCACTGTTGCTCGTTTCCGGTTTTGGTTATGGGCTGTTCTTACTCAGCCGTGATCCTGAGCCGCCTCAAGCGGTTGTGGTTCCTACAAAACCAGTTGCAAAACCTAAGCCAGAGAAAGTGATCCCACCGCCCCCAGAGGAAAAATGGGATTACGTGGATAGCTTGCCGAAACGTGAAGTAGAAGTAGTAGCCAAAGAACAAAAAGTGTCTGAAATCCCTTATATCATGCAGTGTGGGGCGTACAAAACTTCGGCACAGGCTGAAAGCCGTAAACTTGATATCGCGTTTCAGGGTTTAAAAAGTGAAATCCGAAAAACGGAAGGCAGCAGTTGGTATCGCGTGGTATTAGGGCCATACAAATATAAGCGTGATGCGCAGCGTGACGAGCATAAATTACAACGCGCTAAAATTGAGCCGTGCGCCATTTGGACTGAACCACAATAAGAGCGATCACTCACCGCATCCAATCGATTCGCGGTGAGTGTTTTTTGTGACTTGAAATCTTCCCCAACCATCCTCATATATTTGCTAACTCCATCGTGAAAACAAATAAGAGGTCCTGTCGTGACTACCATCGTCTCTGTACGTCGTAATAATAAAGTTGTCATCGCCGGTGACGGACAAGTATCGCTCGGTAATACAGTAATGAAAGGCAACGCGCGCAAGGTTCGCCGTCTGTACAATAATCAAGTCTTGGCAGGGTTTGCAGGTGGCACAGCCGATGCGTTTACCTTGTTTGAGCGCTTTGAAAGTAAGCTGCAAATGCATCAAGGTCATCTTACTAAGGCCGCGGTTGAGCTGGCAAAAGATTGGCGTAGTGACCGAGCACTGCGTAAGCTAGAAGCGATTTTAGCGGTGGCTGATGAAACGGCATCGCTCATTATTACGGGCAATGGTGACGTCGTTCAACCAGAAAACGACCTGATTGCTATCGGTTCGGGTGGTAATTTTGCCCAAGCTGCGGCGACCGCATTATTAGAAAATACCGATTTAGATGCACGTGAAATCGCTGAAAAAGCACTAAAAATTGCGGGCGACATTTGCGTGTTTACCAACCATTTCCACACTATCGAAGAACTAGAAATACCGGCGGAATTGCTACTGCAACAAACAGTGACCACCGAAAAATAAAGACAGTGTTAGGGTAAAGAATTAAGGAAAATCTGATGTCTGAAATGACTCCACGTGAAATTGTTCACGAATTAAATCGCCATATTATTGGTCAAGATAAAGCCAAACGTTCGGTGGCGATTGCGCTGCGTAACCGCTGGCGTCGCATGCAGCTCGAAGAGAGCTTGCGCGCCGAAGTAACGCCGAAAAACATTTTGATGATTGGTCCAACTGGGGTGGGAAAAACGGAAATTGCTCGTCGTCTCGCCAAGCTTGCCAACGCACCATTTATTAAAGTGGAAGCGACCAAATTTACCGAAGTGGGTTATGTTGGTAAAGAAGTGGAAACCATTATTCGCGATTTAACCGATGTCGCGGTAAAAATGACTCACCAGCAAGCGATGGAAAAAGTGCAATTTCGCGCGCAAGAACAAGCAGAAGAGCGTATTTTAGATGCTTTATTGCCGCCAGCTCGTGATGCTTGGGGAGAGAATGAAAAGGGCGAAGAGAGCTCGAACACTCGCCAAATCTTCCGTAAAAAGTTGCGTGAAGGAAAGCTCGACGACAAAGAGATTGAAATCAATGTCGCTGTCCCTCAAATGGGGGTTGAAATTATGGCACCTCCGGGCATGGAAGAGATGACCAATCAGCTGCAAGGTTTGTTTCAGAACCTTGCGGGAGATACCAAGAAAAAACGCAAACTCAAAATCAAAGAGGCCTTCAAAGCTTTGACTGAGGAAGAAGCGGCAAAATTGGTCAATCAGGAAGAGCTGAAAGATCAAGCTATTTTTAATGTTGAAAATAACGGCATTGTCTTCATCGATGAGATTGACAAAATCTGTAAACGCGGCGAAAGCTCAGGTCCAGATGTGTCGCGTGAAGGAGTGCAACGTGATTTGCTACCTTTGATTGAGGGCAGTACTGTCTCGACTAAGCACGGCATGGTTAAAACTGATCATATCCTCTTTATTACGTCGGGTGCATTCCAAGTGGCGAAGCCCTCTGATTTAATCCCCGAGTTGCAAGGCCGCTTGCCGATTCGCGTCGAACTTGAAGCATTATCGAGCCATGACTTTAAACGTATTTTGACTGAGCCGAAAGCCTCTCTGACCGAGCAGTATATTGCGCTGATGAAGACGGAAGAGGTGCACATTGAATTCACTGAAGATGGCATCACTCAAATTGCGGAAGCCGCGTGGAAAGTGAATGAAACCACGGAAAATATCGGCGCACGTCGCCTGCATACCGTGATGGAGCGTTTGATGGATGAAATCTCATTTGATGCAACAGAAAAACCTGGCTCCTCAATGATTATCGATGCCGCCTATGTCAAGCAGCGCCTAGGTGAGTTAGTCGAGAATGAAGATTTGAGCCGCTTTATTCTTTAGCGGGTCGAATGGTCAGTACACTGTTTGTAGCCCGTCCAAAGTGACGGGCTTTTTATTGCCGTGTTATACTCGCCAGCAGAACAGTATATACTGACCCCTTTTTTGAACGGCAGTGACCTTGCATGAAGAATTCGCTCCATATCTGGCTTGATGCGGCCAGGCCTAAAACGCTCCCTCTCGCGCTAGTTTCTATTTTAACGGGCAGCGCGTTAGCTTTCTCATCGGGCCATTTTTCGTTGCCAGTAGCGCTGCTTGCTCTGCTTACCGCAACTTTATTACAAATTTTATCTAACCTTGCAAATGATTATGGTGATGCGGTCAAGGGCACGGATAATGAGGCTCGCTTAGGGCCAATCAGAGCGATTCAGTCCGGTGCGGTGACGCTCGATGATATGAAGCAAGCGATGCTGATTAACATCACATTGACGGTTATCTCGGGTTTGGTGTTGATTTTTTATGCACTGGATAGTGTGCAAAGTATTCTGGCTTTTGTCGGGCTGGGCGTGCTCGCTATTGTGGCCGCGATTGCTTACACGGTCGGTAACAAACCCTACGGCTATGTCGGCTTAGGTGATTTATCCGTGTTCATTTTCTTTGGTTTACTTGGGGTGTCTGGAACCTATTTCTTGCATACCGGCCATGTGGAACCGAGCCTGTTCTTACCCGCGTTAGGCTGTGGCTTATTGGCGGTTGCTGTGCTCAATGTCAACAATATGCGTGATATTGAAAATGATGCAGTTTGCGGTAAAAAAACCGTTGCCGTACGTCTTGGGCAAACGCGTGCCAAGCAATATCATTTTATGCTATTGGCGGGTGCGGTGATCGCTTTTGCTTGGTATTTAGTGATGCAAAGCAGCCCAACGTGGATAAGTTTGCCCTTTTTGTTGAGCATTGTGGTAGTGGTAAAACACAGTAAAGCGGTGTGGGTGAGTGATCAACCTGCGCAGATAGCACCTATGATGCCCGCTATCGTCAAATGTTCACTGATCACCAACTTGTTGTTTGTTGGAATTGTTATAGCTCAAACTCTGACGAGTTAATTGTCGCTTGTCATTGCAATGACTTAATGACCCTATATACTCGGTGAAGATAATTTTCGGCAAGAGAAGAACCATTATGGAATACAACACCTCTGCGTTATGTGATATTTATCTCGACCAAGTCGATGTGGTGGAGCCAATGTTTAGTAACTTTGGTGGAAGCGCATCCTTTGCTGGCCAGCTTACGACGATTAAATGTTTTGAAGATAATGGCTTAATCCGTGAAGTATTAGAGCAAGATGGGCTAGGACGGGTGCTGTTAATTGATGGTGGTGGTTCACTGCGCCGTGCGCTGATTGATGCAGAATTGGCCGCTCTTGCTGAAGAAAATGAGTGGGAAGGCATCGTTGTTTACGGTTGTGTCCGTGAAGTGGATGAACTCGAAGAGATGAGCATCGGCATTCAAGCGCTCGCCTCTATTCCTGTTGGAGCATCCAATCAAGGTATCGGTGAAGTGGATGTGCCTGTCAATTTTGGTGGCGTCACTTTCCTACCTGAAGATTATTTGTACGCTGATAATACGGGTATTATTTTATCTCCTGAGCCTTTAAATGTGGATATGGACTTAGATGATGACCTTGACGAGATTGAAGAGTAGTTTCTCGCGCTGAAAGGCGATGTTTCTAAGTGATAAAGCCAGCATGAATGCTGGCTTTTTTATATTTAGTTCACCACGACGTGCTCAACCAGATAAATGGTAGCATTAGCGAAACAGGTAAGTTCGTTTTAGACGCAGGGCGTAGTAATAACCCAGCAGCCCACCTAAGGTATTGCCTGCGGCAATCCCGATAAACAGCCCTTCGACATCATAGAGATACGAACCTAACCACGCGGCAGGAAGAGTGAACACAAACAGCCGCATCACGCTCCACTGAAAGGCGCGCATAGGTTGATGCAATGCATTCAATCCAGAGACAAGCATCATCACAATGCCTTGAAAGCCATAGCTCAGTGGCACCACCAGCAAATAGTGCCACAATAGATCGCGCACCGAGGGCTCTTGAGAAAATAGGGCTGACAAAGGGATGCTCAGCGGTACCATCATCGCAAAAATCATCAATTGGAATACGATAGAAAAACGCATGCTGAGGAACAGGCCAGCAAAGCTACGCTCGATATTTTTTGCGCCGATGTTTTGTGCCATAAAGGGAGTCAGTGCTGAGGTTAGTGACATCAAGACCAAAATGAGTATCGACTCAATACGCTGCGCGGCGCCGTAAGCGGCTACTGCAGCCGTGCCATGACTGGCCAGCATCATCATTAATAGCGCGCCAGAGAGTGGATTCATTGCATTGGAGAGTGCCGCTGGTGTGCCCACTTTTAAGATCTGCTGCCAATCATGCCATAAAGTAGGAAAATACGGCCATGCCAATAATTTTTCTCTTTTGATTAAGACATATAGCGATCCACACAGTGCGCCTAACCAACTGAATGCACTGGCAATAGCAGCACCTTGGATTCCTAATTCAGGGAAAGGGCCATAACCAAAAATCAGCAACGGATCGAGCAGACCGTTAATACAACCTGCGAGCATCATAATTTTAGCCGGCGTTTTAGTATCACCCGTTGCTCGAATTGCGCTGTTACCAGCCATGGGAATAACGAGCAAAGGAATGGTCAAATACCAAACCTGCATGTATTGCTCAATCAAAGGGATTAAATCGTCAGTGGCACCAAGCAGTAGGAAAAGTGGCTTAATGGTCAGTAACCCCAGAATTGAAGCGAATGTCACCAGCACCACAGCCAGCAACACGCCATGACTAGAAAAACGCGCCGCATTCTTAGCGTCACCTTGACCGAGTAAGCGGCCAATACTCGTCGAAAGTCCAATACCAATTCCCATGGTGATGCAGTTGACCGCAAAGGTGACGGGAAAGGTAAAACTGATGGCGGCAAGAGATTCGGTGCCCAACAGTGAGATAAAAAAGGTGTCGACCAAGTTAAACATCAAAATCGCGATCAAACCAAAAATCATTGGGATCGTCATTTGAGTGAGCACATTTGGAATTGGGGCGGTTAATAGGCCGTGTTTATCGTGCATTACTGGCAACGTAGGTTAAGCAAAACGTTAGGATACTTGATTCTGGCGATCGCGACTATAGCTGCTAGGATGGGAAGTGTGACGCGAGTGAAGAAACAAAAAAGGCCAGCAAATGCTGACCTTCTTAACGATAATTAGTGTGAATAATTACGCTTTTTTCGCTTCAGCTGCTGCTTTTGCGATAGCTGCAAAGCTTTTCGCATCAAGTGCTGCGCCGCCAACTAGAGCACCATCAATGTCTGGTTGTGCGAAGTAAGCTGCTGCGTTTTCAGGTTTTACAGAACCGCCGTATTGGATAACGACATTCTTCGCGACTGCTTCTGATTTTGCAGCAATGTGCGCGCGAATGGCAGCGTGAATACGTTGAGCATCATCTGCTGTTGCTGCTTTACCTGTGCCGATCGCCCAGATTGGTTCGTAAGCGATGATCGCGCCTTCTAGCGCTTCAACACCTTGGGTGTTGATCACAGCGTCAAGTTGACGTGCACACACGGCTACTGTTTCGCCAGCTTCGTTTTGTGCTTCAGATTCACCGATACAAAGTACTGGTGTTAGGCCATTTTCTTTTAGGAATGCAAATTTTTGCGCCACAAATTCATCGGATTCGTTGTGGTATTCACGACGCTCTGAGTGACCAATGATGATGTGTGTTGCACCGAATTCTTTCAGCATTGCTGGAGACATATCGCCAGTGAATGCGCCACTGTTGTGTACGTCGCTGTTTTGGGCACCCAGAATGATCGCGCTACCCGCATCGGTCAGAGTGCGCTCTGCTAGGTCAATAAAAAGTGCTGGTGGAGCAACGGCTACGTCAACACCCGTTACGCCTTCAAGCTCTGTATTCAGACCATTTAGCAGCTCAACAACCATCTCTTTGCTGCCGTTTAGTTTCCAGTTACCCATAACTACAGGATGACGCATAGGAATATCTCCATTATCTATCAAAGTTAAAATGAATGAATGTCAAAAATAAACGTGATTGCGAAAGAATATAACAGATAAAATCGGTCAGATCATGATTCGAGTCATGACTTTATGGGATCTTAAGCAATGCGTGATACCCCTTATCAGTGATCAGATAGACAGAATAGCCGATAATGGCTCGGATTTTACGAGATTAATTGTTATTAGTGGCTGTTAAAAGAAAAGCTAGTGATACCAATAAGGCTCACCAGTGTTGAAATTTGATCATGAATGAAGAAAAGGAATTCGTATGCCCAACCTTGTTATGGAATACTCGAACTCTGTGGATGAACGTGTGAATGTTCAAGGGTTATTGGAAGATCTTCACCAAGTCGCACTTCGCTGCGGATTATTTGACGCTGACTCAGTGAAATCACGGGCGCTACGCTGCCACCATTGGTGCATTGGTGAAGAGGGCGACAGTGTTGATTTTATTCACCTCAGCTTTGATTTACTGTCAGGGCGGACACCTGAACAAAAAAGAGAGTTGTCACGTCAATTAATGACGGTATTGCAACAGCAAGCTAGTCAAGTCAGGAGTCTGACCGTGAATGTGCGTGATATGGATAAAGATTGCTTCCAAAAGGTTGTAAATTAACCATTTTAGGTAACAAGATGTCGATTAAAGAACTGCTATTTTCATTTCAAGGACGCATCGGGCGCAAAGTATTTTGGATGTGGAATCTCTGTTATTACGCGTCCATTATGGGCTTCGCACTCGCTGCAAACCAAATGTTTCCTGCCTATACGCACCTGATCTTGCCGCTGTTTTTGCTAGTGGTGTTACTGCCTGATTTGGCCATCACGGTAAAACGTTGGCATGACAGAGATAAGTCTGCTTGGTGGTTATTGCTTAATGTCCCTTTGGTGATAGGCCGTATGAGTATGCCTTTTGCGAGTGCCGAGATTGCCACTCAAGCCAGTATGACAGAGTCATTGGTATCGCTGGTCGCACTGGTTTGTGGCTCATGGATTTTAGTCGAATGTGGTTTTATGAAGGGAACGCAAAGCCGCAACCGCTACGGACCTGAACCAGAGTAAACTTGATAGAAAAAAATTGATAAAACAACAGGAGGCCAATGCCTCCTGTTGTTTTAAAAAGCTTCAAATAGCGAGGTTAACGCCAGTCGCTGTGGCGCGGCACAAATGGAATGATGGTCGCGCTCGGTTGAGTGCGCGCCGATTCGCCATCTAAGGCATTTCTAAATTTCATCATCTGTTCGCCGAGCTCACGCATCAGCATAACATTAGCATGGACAGGGTTTTTGCATTGGCTCACCACCAAGTCAATGTGACTTTGCTGAGCCCATAACCTGTCTTGCATGTTGTTGGAAGAGGAGAGGATCATCTCTTCACAGATATCTTTTTTCAGTTGCGTAAAGGCATCTGGATTATGTTTGGCAAGTTCAACCAACTCATCAAAAGAAGGTAAGGCCTGTTTTTGAGGGGGCTCCATATCTTTCTCCTTTACACTATTTCTCTGTTGATTATTTTATCAACACAATGAAAGCATAACCGATCAATAAGGTAGGAGTTGGAACGAAATCGCCATTTCTTACTAATGAGACGATCTTAGCGTGGTGTGATTTGATAACGGCAGCGACGCTCACCCATAATGATGTGTTCGCTCCGTTCAACTACATATTGCTCACCGATCAACGTTTGGAAAATATTAAGTTCAGATTGGCACAGGTTAGGGCAGCGTGCCGCAGCTTTACAGATAGGGCAATGGTTCTCAATTAAAGTGTAACCGTTCGTTGATGGTATGAGCTCTGCCATATAGCCTTCTTGCTCACGAAGCGTCACTAGCTTAGCTAGTTTTTCTTCTAAACTGTGGCAATCAATTAATGCGTGTTGATACTGTGCTAATGTGTGAGCTTCACGCTCTGCCGCCACTTTGGCTAGTCCTTCTTTACCAAAAAGGTGCTCAACAGCATCAATCACTTGGATGATCAACTCGCCATGCCGATCAGCAAATTGGTCGTGGCCTTGTTGTGTCAAAGACCAGTGTCGAGTAGGGCGTCCGACTTTTACTTTGACATCATGAAACGCCACAATGCCATCATCTTCCAAACTTTGTAGGTGCTGGCGAGCCCCCATGGTGGTAATTCCTAGGTCGTCGGCCAGTCGTTTAGCGGTTACCGCTCCATCGCGTTTGATGGTTTGAAGTATTCGGTCAATGGTTTTCATCGCATTCCTCTGTTTGCCTTATCTATTATGAAGAAGCAGCTTAATAAAGCAAATTATTGACTATACAGGATGAGCCGCTAGTAACTTTTGTCAGCACAGAACCAAGATTCGCTATCAATTCGTTAAATAGATCACAAAATTTTCGCTTTCCCCCCTTGGGATCCCTTGCTTGCTCCCCCACATATCACTCACGAGCTGAGTAATCAGCCTTTTCATAAACCTAACGGAAAATCTAATCAGGAGAGACGACCGATGAACATTCGTCCATTACACGACCGAGTTATCGTTGAACGCCAAGAAGTTGAATCTAAATCTGCTGGTGGCATTGTTCTAACAGGTTCCGCTGCAGAGAAATCGACTCGCGGCGTCATCTTAGCAGTAGGCAAAGGCCGAATCCTTGAAAATGGTTCGGTACAACCGCTGGATGTCAAAGTAGGTGATACGGTTATTTTTGCAGAAAGCTACGGTACTAAAACGGAAAAGATCGACGGTAAAGAAGTGCTCATTATGTCTGAAAACGACATCATGGCGATTGTCGAGTAAGCATTGAGTAATTTTTGCTCTGATTCAAAAACGATTGATTAAAACAGAATTTAGAAAAGGAAATTAAAGATGGCTGCTAAAGACGTTAAATTTGGTAACGATGCACGTATTAAAATGCTAGAAGGCGTTAATATTCTAGCCGATGCAGTAAAAGTCACCCTTGGCCCTAAAGGCCGTAACGTTGTGATAGATAAATCGTTTGGTTCACCTATTATCACCAAAGATGGTGTCACTGTTGCGCGTGAAATTGAACTGGAAGACAAATTCCAGAACATGGGTGCACAAATGGTGAAAGAAGTTGCTTCTCAAGCTAACGATGCAGCGGGTGACGGAACGACAACCGCAACGGTATTAGCGCAAGCGATCATCACTGAAGGCTTGAAAGCTGTAGCCGCGGGTATGAACCCAATGGATCTTAAGCGTGGCATCGACAAAGCTGTCGTGGCGGCGGTTGAAGCGTTGAAAGAGCTTTCAGTACCTTGTTCAGACACTAAAGCGATTGCGCAAGTGGGTACTATTTCTGCGAACTCGGATTCAAGCGTGGGTAACATCATTGCTGAAGCGATGGAAAAAGTGGGCCGAGATGGCGTTATCACTGTTGAAGAAGGCCAAGCACTGCAAGATGAACTCGATGTAGTGGAAGGTATGCAGTTTGATCGTGGTTACCTATCTCCTTACTTCATTAATAACCAAGAAGCGGGCAGTGTTGATCTAGATAGCCCATTCATCCTATTGGTTGATAAGAAAATTTCTAACATTCGCGAACTGCTTCCTGCACTTGAAGCGGTAGCAAAAGCTTCTCGTCCACTACTGATTGTGGCGGAAGATGTTGAAGGTGAAGCATTGGCGACGCTGGTTGTGAACAACATGCGTGGCATTGTAAAAGTTGCTGCCGTGAAAGCACCTGGTTTTGGTGATCGCCGTAAAGCGATGCTACAAGACATTGCTACCCTAACGGGCGGTACTGTGATTTCTGAAGAGATCGGTCTTGAGCTTGAAAAAGTGACCTTGGAAGATCTAGGCCAAGCGAAGCGCATCTCTATCACTAAAGAAAACACCACCATCATTGATGGTGCAGGTGAAGAGCAAGCCATTAAAGGTCGCGTTGCACAAATTCGTCAACAAATTGAAGACGCAACTTCAGATTACGACAAAGAAAAACTACAAGAGCGCGTGGCCAAACTGGCAGGTGGCGTTGCAGTGATCAAAGTCGGTGCAACCACTGAAGTTGAAATGAAAGAGAAGAAAGATCGCGTAGAAGATGCACTGCATGCAACTCGCGCAGCCGTTGAAGAAGGCGTGGTTGCGGGTGGTGGTGTTGCACTGATCCGTGCGGCTGCTAAAGTTGCGGGCCTTGAAGGTGACAACGAAGAGCAAAACGTAGGTATTCGTGTTGCACTACGTGCGATGGAAGCACCAATTCGTCAAATCGTGAAAAACGCGGGCGAAGAGGATTCTGTTGTGGCTAACAATGTTCGCGCTGGTGAAGGTAACTATGGTTACAACGCTGCGACGGGTGAATATGGCGATATGATCGACATGGGTATTTTGGATCCAACCAAAGTGACTCGTAGTGCGCTACAGTTCGCAGCTTCAGTCGCGGGCCTTATGATCACCACAGAAGCTATGGTGACTGAGCTACCGAAGAAAGAAGCGGCAATGCCTGATATGGGCGGCATGGGCGGTATGGGAGGGATGATGTAATCATCCTCTCTCAATAAGAAACCGGAGCTTGCCTCCGGTTTTTTTTCGCATAATTAGCTCAATCCTGACGTTTGAGTGATCCGACTCTTCTAGACTTCGTCTCTTCACTGATCACAATTTGGTGATGATGTGAGTGAAATAGCGTGAACAAACCCAATATTAACGGTTTCATTGGTCAATGGAGATCTTTATGAAAAAAGTACTTTCAGCACTAGCCGTAGTGGCTGCGTTATCTTCTTCTGTTGCGATGGCTGGCACTCCAGTTATGTTTTCTTCCATTAATAACTTCAATGCGCCGGATGAAAATGCGGTATCAGGTGTTCGTGTTGCGGCTCTTTACGGTAAAGTGAATGAAGTTAAAGGCTTAGATCTCGCCGTTGTTGGATTATCTGAAACTGACTCTACGACGGGTGTAAATTTAGGTCTTTTAGGGGCATCGAAAGTCAATCAAGAGATGACTGGTGCTTCACTCGGTTTGTTAAACTGGAATACAGGGCAAACCGTGGGTGCTAACGTGGGTGTAGTGAATCTGACCAACAATGTACAAGGTGCTAACGTCAGTCTAGTGAACTACTCTGAAGGTAATACCATGGTTGATGTTGGTGCAGCAAACTTCTCTGATACATCGAAAGTGCAAGTGGGTTTGTTCAACAAAACCACAAAAATTGAAGGTGTTCAGGTTGGTCTAATTAACTGTGCGGATAACGGTTTCTTTAAGTGTTTTCCTATCATCAACTTTGCTAAATAGCCGATGAATTGAAATCGAAAGAGCAGCATCAAGCTGCTCTTTTTTTTCACCTTATGTACGACGACGAAAGCGTTGATGAACACCACGGCGCAAACTTTGAAAGCTATTTTCTACCTTATCCACGCCATACAACACACACAATGCCAATACCGTGATAATGATGGATTGCTGTAAGTAACCAAGACCGATCATCAATCCCAGTGATGCTAGTACCCAAATAACAGCGGCTGAGGTGACGCCATGGATTTTCCCATCTTGAGTCATCATCACGCCTGCGCCTAAAAAACCAACCCCAGTAATAATTTGTCCAAGCACGCGAGCTTGATCTAAGGTGTTAGGGGACAGTGATACGGCCATCGCTAGAAAGAGGTAAGTCCCTGAGATGATTAATATTGATGTGCGAATGCCCACCGGTTTACCGCGGGTTTGGCGTTCAACGCCAATCAGTAACCCATTGATAGCACAGCACAATAATGCAGACCAACTGAATGGACTAAGATCAAGAAATTGTCCGAGAGATTGCATGATGGTTTTCCCAAAAGTATGAAGGTAAGAGTTCGTTGATTGACACCGAACCGCTCTTTGAAGTTCTGTAATTACTCAAGATGCAGATCGAGTGGCGTTTTACTGGCTCTGCCACCGATTTCTCGAGTTAGCTTAGCAACAAGATAGCCCGAGACTCGCTCAATGACACCTGCCATTATTTCTTTTGCTTTTTGATCACTAACAAAAAAGTGCGCTGCGCCTTGCACTTTATCCAGCACATGCAAGTAGTAAGGCAAAATTCCTGCATCAAATAACGTTTCGCTGAGCGCGACTTGCGCATCAACGCTATCATTGACACCTTTTAACAATACACCTTGGTTGAGTAAGGTAACATTGATGGCGCGCAGACGACTCATCTGCTGTTTGAATTCTAGATTGATTTCATTGGCATGGTTAATGTGCGTCACCAAAATGACTTGTAAGCGAGTTTCACGCAGCAGATCACACAATGCATCGGTGATTCGAGCGGGGATCACCACGGGTAAGCGCGAGTGAATACGCAATCGTTTAATATGAGGCACGCTGCTGATTGCATCGATGAGCCAACGCAGTTCTTCATCTTTCGCCATTAGCGGATCACCGCCCGATAAAATGACCTCATTGAGCTCGGGATGCGCGGCAATATAGTCGACACTTTGCTGCCACACCTGCTTTGATCCTTTATTCTCTTGGTAGGGGAAATGACGACGAAAGCAGTAACGGCAGTTAATCGCACAACCACCTTTGACTATCATTAGCACTCGGTTGCGGTATTTATGCAGCAATCCCGGAATGGCATTGTTTTGCTCATCAAGCGGGTCATTTGAGTACCCATCATGCCATTCAAACTCTTCATTGAGTGGCAAAACTTGACGCAACAGGGGATCGTAAGGGTTTCCTTTTTCCATGCGATCGACAAAACTTTGTGGCACCCGTAGTGCGAAGAGTTTGCGTGCGGCAAACCCATTTTGCCAAAGGGCAGGATCAATCTCTAACTGCTGGAGAAGCTCGGCAGGGTTTGAGATCGCATTCGTTAATTGTTGAAGCCAGTTTTGCTCAACAGAATCAAGTTTTCGGGTTATTATATGCGGCATTGAATTTAACTCGAAGAATGGTAAGAGGAAAAAATGGCTACTGTTAGCACGAATGAATTTAAAGGCGGTCTCAAAATTATGCTTGATAATGAGCCTTGTGTCATTCTCGAAAATGAATATGTGAAACCAGGTAAAGGCCAAGCCTTCAACCGTGTCAAAATCCGTAAACTTCTTTCTGGCAAAGTGTTGGAAAAAACATTTAAGTCAGGTGATTCAGTAGAAACGGCTGACGTAATGGATATCGACCTTGATTATCTCTATAACGACGGCGAATTCTACCACTTTATGAATAATGAAACATTCGAGCAAATTGCGGCGGATAATAAAGCGGTGGGTGAAAGCGCAAAATGGCTAGTGGAAAACAACACCTGCATGTTGACGCTTTGGAACGGTAACCCAATTGCGGTAACGCCACCAAACTTTGTTGAACTTGAAGTGGCTGAAACTGATCCGGGCTTGAAAGGTGATACGCAAGGTACGGGTGGTAAACCCGCTACGTTGGTCACAGGTGCTGTGGTACGTGTGCCACTGTTCATCTCTATCGGTGAAGTGATCAAAGTGGATACCCGCTCTGGCGAATACGTAGGTCGAGTCAAATAATCACCTCAAAGTAAGTAAGAAGGTCGCTCGGTAAGCGGCCTTTTTTATTGCTCCAAAGCTGAGTGAGTGCCGTAATAAAAAAGAGCTGCCGAGGCAGCTCTTTGATGTCATCACTTTTCTATCTTTAAATCATAAAGATAAAAACGACTGCGAGCGCGGAAATCAGCCCTGCAAACGCATAACAAGCGATTTTACCCACTAAACCCGTGTGGAATTTTAGGTCATGCATACCGTGATGGACACGGTGCATGGCATGCCACATCGGTAAGGCTAATGTGCCAATGATAAACAGTGCGCCGATGATGCTAGTCGCAAAACTCGAAACGCGTTCATAACTCATTGCTTCAGCATCGATAATGCCTAATGGTGCTAAAATACCCAACACGAGAATGGTGATCGGGGTAATCATCGCAAACCATGTTCCACCAGCACCAAACAGCCCCCACCAGATAGGTTCATCAGAACGTTTTGGCGTGCGATTTACCTTATAATTGTTGTTCATGACTATAAGCTCCTACACCACGATGAGAACAATCAGTGAGATAAACGCAACCGCTGCCCACTGAGTTAATACGATGATTTTCTTGTCGACTAGCTTACCTTTCAAGCGGATTGGCATCACTTGAGGCATCATGCTAAAGAAGGTTTGTGCATGCAGCAAACTCCCCGCTAACGCGACAATATTGATTGCGACCACAATTGGGTTTGCCATAAAGCTTAGCCAGCCTTCCCATGCTTCAGGGCCTTTAACCAAGCAGCCCAAGCCAAAGGTAAGGAATAAGGTAAAGAATATCAGTGGCAGTACCGTGGCTTCACGCAACATGTAGAAGCGGTAGAATGGGTGATCTTTCCACCAAGTACGTGTCATTTCACGAACGTAAGGTTTACGGTTACTCATCCTTATCCCTCCACTTTCTTTGGTGAACCGTCAGGTTTTAGCATGGCAATCACGAAGTCCATTGAAGATTCAACTTTGCCTTGGTTGACGGCTGCCGCTGGGTCAACGTGTTTTGGACACACTTCAGAGCAGTAACCAACAAAGGTACAACCCCAAGCACCGTTATCACCATTGATAAGCTTCATACGCTCGGCTTTACCATGGTCACGGCTATCTAAGTTGTAGCGGTGAGCAAGGGTTAATGCTGCGGGGCCAATAAACTCAGGGTTCAAACCGAACTGAGGGCAGGCCGCGTAGCAAAGACCGCAGTTAATACAACCAGCAAATTGTTTGTATTTGGCCATTTGCTCTGGCGTTTGTAAGTTGGTGCCATCTTCAGGTTTGCGATCGTTGCCAATGATGTAGGGTTTAATGGCTTCAAGACGCTCGATAAACGAAGTCATATCCACGATCAAATCTTTTTCAATTGGGAAGTTGGCTAAAGGTTCAATCTTCACGCCATTGGGGTAATCGCGCAGGAAGCTTTTACAAGCCAATTTAGGTACGCCATTGACCATCACACCACACGAACCGCAGATCGCCATACGGCAAGACCAGCGATAAGAGAGATCCTTATCGAGGTTATCTTTGATGTAGCCAATCGCGTCGAGCACTGACATGGTGTCATCAAAGGGAACTTCAAACGCTTGCAGGCGTGGTTTAGCGTCTTTTTCTGGGTCGTAGCGCAAAATGTCTACTTTTTGAATGCGATTTGCTGACATTATTTTTGCTCCTCTGCGCTTTTCTCTTCTGCCGCTTTTTCCGCAGCGGCAGCCTGTTCTGCCGCTTCACCATAGAGACGAGCTTTCGGCTGAGATTTCGTGATCTTAACTGCGCTGTAGTCGATACTTGGAGCAGCATCAGGTTGATAGAAAGCTAAAGAGTGCTTGAGGTAGTTCACATCATCACGCTCAGTACAACCTTCGTCTAAACGCTGATGCGCACCGCGAGATTCTTTACGCAAGATAGCTGAGTGAACCATAGCTTCAGCCACTTCAAGGCCATAACCGACTTCGATAGCGTACAGAAGGTCGGTGTTGAACACTTTGCCTTTATCTTTAATGCTAATGTTCTTGTAGCGTGCTTTTAGCTCGGTGATTTTATCAATCGTCGCTTGCATTAAATCTTCTTGGCGGTAGATACCACAACCCGCTTCCATGGTGTGACCCATCTCAGTGCGAATGGTGGCCCAGTTTTCATCACCTTCTTGGTTCATTAACGCTGCAATACGCTCTTCTACGGCTTTGACTTGTTTGGCGATAGATTCATCGTTCCAACCTTTGAATTCCGCTGCGCGTTTCACTGCACTTTCACCCGCAACGCGGCCAAAAACCACAAATTCAGCTAACGAGTTAGAACCCAAACGGTTTGCACCATGCAAGCCAACCGAGGCACATTCGCCGACAGCAAACAGACCTTTGATGCGCGTTTCACATTGTCCATCCGTTTCGATACCACCCATGGTGTAGTGTACGGTTGGACGAATTGGGATCGGCTCTTTTGCTGGATCAACGTTGACGTAAGCTTTCGCCAATTCGCAGATAAACGGCAAACGCTCTTGTAAGTACTCTTCACCGAGGTGGCGAAGATCAAGCAGCACCACATCACCAAGCGGATGTTTGATGGTGTTGCCTTTCTGTTGTTCATGCCAGAAAGCTTGAGAAACTTTGTCGCGAGGACCGAGTTCCATGTATTTGTTTTTAGGCTGACCCACCGGAGTTTCTGGGCCCATACCGTAATCTTGCAGATAACGATAGCCATTTTTATTGACGATGATGCCACCTTCACCGCGGCAGCCTTCCGTCATCAAAATACCCGTGCCAGGTAGGCCAGTTGGGTGGTATTGCACGAACTCCATATCGCGTAGAGGGACGCCATGACGATAAGCCATCGCCATACCATCGCCGGTTACAATGCCGCCGTTGGTGTTGCAGTGGTACACACGGCCCGCGCCACCAGTGGCTAATACTACAGATTTTGCTTTGATGGTTACTAGCTCACCTTCGGACATATGAATCGCGATAAGCCCTTGAACTTCGCCATCTTCAACAAGTAGATCCACCACGAAATACTCATCAAATCGATTGATTTGTGGGTACTTCATTGAAGTTTGGAAGAGGGTGTGAAGCATGTGGAAGCCTGTTTTGTCAGCCGCAAACCAAGTACGTTCGACTTTCATGCCACCAAAACGGCGTACGTTTACTTCGCCATTTTCTTTACGGCTCCATGGGCAACCCCACTGTTCCATTTGCACCATCTCGCGGGTCGAGTTGGCCACAAAATATTCAACAACATCCTGTTCACATAGCCAATCTCCACCACCAACGGTATCGTTGAAGTGGTTGTCAAGGCTATCTTCTTCCTTGATAACTGCTGCTGAGCCTCCTTCCGCTGCAACCGTATGAGATCGCATAGGATAAACTTTAGAAATCAGAGCAACTTCTAAATCAGGGTTTGCTTCAGCGGCTGCAATTGCAGTGCGAAGACCAGCGCCGCCTGCGCCGATGACTGCGATATCTGTGGTGATAATTTGCACAGTTATCCTCCGGTGTGTGATGCGGAAAATCCGCTTGTTATAGTTAAAGGTTCGTAAGCCTTAAGTGGTACGGGTAGTGTAGAAGAGCTGTGTAAGGAAAAAATTGATTCTGTTAGGTTTTTGCTTCGGAAGTGCAAGCGCGAGCATACTTATTTTTCTTTGTGTGATAATAATCACGTTAGAATTTGGAATTGCGCTTTAAGTCAGTAAAATTCATATCATCCAAACTTATGTGTGCCAGAACATGAATAGAAAAAACTGGATGCCAACCGCATCAATATCACAACTCAAACAGCGTGCTCAGTTACTCAAGCAGATCCGCCATTTCTTTGAACTACGAGATGTATTGGAAGTCGATACACCAGCCATGAGTCATGCCACGGTAACCGACATTCATTTGCAAACCTTCCAAACCCAATTTGTTGGCCCAGGGTATGCTGATGGCCGTCAACTTTATTTAATGACAAGCCCAGAGTTTCATATGAAACGACTTTTGGCGGCGGGGAGTGGTTCGATTTATCAGATCAATAAAGCGTTTCGCAACGAGGAAAATGGCCGCTATCACAACCCAGAATTTACGATGTTAGAGTGGTATCGGGTTGGTTTTACTCACCATGATTTAATGGATGAGATGGATCAATTGCTGCAACTTATTTTGCAGTGTGGAGCGGCGCAGAAGATGAGTTACCAACAAGCATTTTTGCAGGTACTTGGGGTTTGTCCGTTAGAAGGCTCAATGGACGAGTTAAAAGCGGCTGCGAGCCGATTAGGTCTAAGTGACATTGCTGAGCCAGAAGAGGATAGAGATACCTTACTGCAACTGCTATTTAGTGTCGGTGTTGAGGCGGAAATTGGTCAACAGGTACCCGTTTTTGTTTACGATTTTCCTGCATCACAAGCGGCACTAGCTAAGATTAACCCGCAAGATCATCGTGTTGCGGATCGCTTTGAGGTCTATTTCAAAGGGATTGAACTTGCGAATGGTTTTCATGAGCTGGACAACCCACAAGAGCAACTGGCTCGTTTTGAAGCGGATAACCAAAAGCGTAAAACGATGAGGCTGGTCGAACAGCCGATTGACTACCACTTGATAGCAGCGTTAGAGGCTGGCTTACCTGAATGTTCAGGAGTGGCGCTTGGTATTGATCGCTTGATTATGCTGGCGTTAGGCCAAGATCATATTGATAACGTGACGGCTTTTCCTTTTCCGATAGCTTAAGCTTTTAAGCTGATGTGGATTGCGCGCTTGTAGTGCGATGAGCGCGCTGAAAAACGGCAACAGTTTCTTATTATGCAATGTAAGCCCTCGCGTCTGGCTGACAACCTCGTTATACTCCTTGTCTGATTTTAAGCCCACATTGCAAGAGCACAGAATATGCAAGAGTACATCGAATTTTTCCAACACAATATGATTCTATCTTTGGCATGGGTAGGTATTCTCGTCGCCTTAATCATGAGCATCGTGAAATCAACCACGGCAGCCTATAAAGAGATCACCGCTTCACAAACGACGCTTTTAATGAATCGTGAAAACGGTGTTGTTGTCGATATCCGCACGAAAGATGAATTTAAAAAAGGCCATATTACTGATGCGGTTCACATTTTACCGTCAGATATTAAATCCGGTAACTTGGCTAGCCTTGAAAAGCACAAGTCTGACCCAATCATTGTGGTATGTAAAACGGGTCAAACCGCGCAAGAGAGTGCCAACCTGCTTGCTAAAGCTGGGTTTGAGAATGTGAATTTACTGAAAAATGGTCTTGTAGCTTGGAATGAAGCGAACTTGCCATTGGTTCGTGGCAATAAATAATTCACTGATCGCGGTTATCTTGAACTGAGTGTGCTGGCTGAAAAGCCAGCATTTGATGCTAAGAGTTGTGATGTTTTCCACGTAATCGTGAGCTCATCTAGTCATTCGAAATCAGCTCGGTTAGTCTAAAAGCAACACTGAATTTGTAAGTATTTAAGGATTTAATCATGGCTGAAGCCGCACAACAAACAGCACAACAAAATTTCGCAATTCAACGTATCTTTCTAAAAGATGTCTCTTTTGAAGCGCCAAACTCACCTGTTATGTTCCAAAAAGAGTGGAATCCAGATGTGAAGTTGGATCTTGACACTCAAAGTCGTGATCTGGGTGAGGGTGTGTATGAAGTCGTATTACGCCTAACGGTGACAGTGAAAAACGCGGAAGAAATCGCGTTCTTATGCGAAGTGCAACAAGGTGGTATTTTTACTGCTGAAAAAATGGAAGCGGGTCAACTTGCTCATTGTTTAGGTGCATTCTGCCCGAACATTCTGTTCCCATATGCACGTGAAACGATTTCTAGCTTAGTTGTTAAAGGGACATTCCCACAACTTAACCTTGCACCAGTGAACTTTGATGCATTGTTTATGAACTACCTACAACAACAAGCGACTCAAGGCGAGCAAGCAGAAGCTTAATCGTTAATGACGTGAGATCATTAACGTTGGCGTTCCACGTCAGACTTTGATGATAAAAAATGCACAAAGCATCCCAGATAATGATGGTGCGTTGTGCATTTTTTGTTTATTTCGAATGCCAATACCTCCGTTCCTTGCTACTCCGTATTGAAAGCTGTATCGGAAGGAATTTAGGTATAACATGACAACACGAATAGCAATGGACGAAACAATGACAGATCCTAACAGTATTTACGGTAAAGCGATCACCATGACAGTAGTTGGTGCGGGTTCTTACGGCACATCTCTGGCGATTTCTTTAGCACGTAACGGTGCTAATGTTGTCCTTTGGGGACACGATGCTAAGCATATGGCTCGTCTTGACGCTGATCGTGCTAACCAAGAATTTTTACCCGGTATTGATTTTCCCGATTCGCTGATTGTGGAAACCGATTTGAAAAAAGCGGTACAAGCGAGCCGCGATTTGTTGGTTGTAGTTCCGAGCCACGTATTTGGCCTTGTTATGAAGAGTTTAAAGCCTCACTTGCGTGATGATTCCCGTATTTGTTGGGCAACCAAAGGGCTTGAACCTGAAACGGGCCGGTTACTGATGGATGTGGCCTATGACACCATTGGCGAGCGCTATTCATTGGCGGTGTTATCTGGGCCGACTTTTGCTAAAGAGCTGGCGATGGGAATGCCTACCGCAATTTCTGTTGCCTCGCCTGACGCGCAGTTTGTCGAAGATCTGCAAGGCAAAATTCACTGCAGCAAAACTTTCCGCGTTTACGCCAATAGTGATTTTATTGGCATGCAGCTAGGTGGTGCGGTGAAAAACGTGATTGCGATTGGCGCTGGCATGTCCGATGGGATTGGCTTTGGTGCGAATGCGCGTACTGCATTGATTACGCGCGGTCTGGCCGAAATGTGCCGTTTGGGTGCAGCGTTAGGTGCTCAGCCTGAAACCTTTATGGGGATGGCTGGATTGGGTGACTTAGTGCTCACTTGCACCGATAACCAATCACGTAACCGTCGCTTTGGTTTGGCGTTGGGACAAGGTAAAGACGTGGATACGGCGCAGCAAGAAATTGGCCAAGTGGTTGAA
The DNA here is from genome assembly GCF_963875615.1 of Vibrio sp. V09_P4A23P171. NCBI lineage: Bacteria > Pseudomonadati > Pseudomonadota > Gammaproteobacteria > Vibrionales > Vibrionaceae > Vibrio > Vibrio sp. V09_P4A23P171. Next base: position 154,595 of record NZ_CAWNMR010000055.1, on the reverse strand, counting down.
GGTTATCGCAACACCAAAGAGGTGTGGTTATTAGCGGCGCGCATGGAGGTTGAAATGCCAATAGTTGATCAAATCTATCAAGTGCTGTATCAAGGAAAAGATGCGCGTGTTGCAGCACAAGATTTGCTGGCTCGTGATAAAAAAGCAGAACGCTAATTCATTGCTCATGATTAGGCACAAAGCCTATTAGCAATCTACATTGACGCTCTAGAGATTGGATGAGGAAGGGTGATCAACCAACGATGAAACATTGCGAAAAACTCAAAGTGTGGCAAGCCATAGTCAAAGAGGCGCGCGAGCAGTCAGAACAAGAACCGATGCTGGCTAGTTTTTATCATGCCACTATTATTAAGCATGATAGTTTAAGCTCGGCCTTGAGCTACATTCTTGCCAATAAGCTGAATACGGCCTCAATGCCAGCGATGGCGGTGCGTGAAGTGGTCGAAGAGGCATTTGCCGCAGACCCCAGCATTATGGAAGCGGCGGCGTGTGACATCTGCGCGACTGTCAATCGCGACCCCGCAGTATCTATGTTTTCAATGCCTCTACTTTATCTCAAGGGCTACCATGCCTTACAAGGCTATCGCGTCGCGAACTGGTTATGGAAGCAAGGTCGAGTGGCGTTGGCTACCTATTTTCAAAACCAAATTTCGGTAGCTTGCCAAGTGGACATCCATCCTGCTGCACGTATTGGCCGCGGTATCATGCTTGACCATGCTACGGGCATTGTGATCGGTGAAACCGCAGTGGTGGAGAATGATGTCTCTATTTTACAAGATGTAACGCTAGGTGGAACGGGTAAAGAGTGCGGCGATCGCCACCCGAAAATTCGTGAAGGCGTGATGATTGGCGCGGGTGCCAAAATTCTCGGTAATATTGAAGTGGGCGAAGGGGCGAAAATTGGTTCTTGTTCGGTGGTATTGCAAGCAGTGCCTCCGCACACTACCGTCGCTGGAGTGCCAGCCAAAATTGTCGGTCGTCCGCAAACCGATAAGCCTTCGTTAGATATGGACCAACAATTTAATGGCCGTTCTCAAAGTTTCATTGCCGGTGATGGTATTTGATTTGGTCGCGGAAAACAAAAAGGGTGATGCTCACAGAGCATCACCCTTTTTTATGGTTGGCATTAAGCCATTGCATCGAGTTCAGCAAGCACTTCTTCAGCCCAATCAACCCACGCTTGGCGAACCAGTAGGTTGCGGCGTAGTGTTAGACGCTCAAGGCGCTGTAGCTTATCGAGGGTAGCTGGTGTTGCATAGTACGCAGACTCAATCTCTTTGTAGTGAGCAACCAGTTTTTTCGATTCTTCAACTAATTCACCCAGTTGAATTCGGTAAGGTGTTGCTGGTTGTACCGAGCAAGCGATCAATTTAGCGCTAAATTCATCACGTACGGTTGGGTGAGCTGTAGGTTGGTCAAACCATTCACCTAAAGCGCTGCGACCTGCATCGGTGATGGAGTAAACTTTACGATCTGGCTTGCCATCTTGCGGTTCTAATACACAAGTGACTAGGCCTTGTTGACCCATTTTATTCAGTTCGCGGTAAACTTGTTGGTGGCTGGCTTTCCAAAAATAGCCAATGCTCGAAGAGAACTCTTTTGTGATGTCGTACCCTGTGGCATCGCGAGTGCTCAAAACAGTGAGGATAACGTGTGGTAATGACATGTCTTTAATCCAAATGGTTAATAAACTCAAAAACAACTTGCTCAAACTCGTGTTGTGCTTCTGATGGCATCAATCATGAATGAGTTTAAGCAACACCCACCGTTCTATTGACGGAGTGGGTTGTGTCACCTTAAAAAGCCGTTTATCACCTAGGATTATATGCGTGACGCATATCGACCTGCGATTTGTTATGTTTGTATGCTACCGCAGAGGAGCAGTAGTATATCTAAATAATAAGCATAAAGTAGAATACTTTGTTAGTTTGGCTTAAAAAACTGATAATATGCTCAATAATTTTTGTGATTTAAAATAAAAAGCCGCGCAGAGGCGGCCTTTTAGCTAGTTTGTGAAATAAAATGCTGTTACTTAGCCTGTGTTACGCATTCCTGCTGCAATACCCGCGATAGTCACCATTAAGGCTTCTTCTAACTCTGCTGGTGCGGTTTCGGTTTGGCGAGTGCGGTACAACAGCTCTGCTTGCAGCATATTTAATGGCTCAACATAGATATTGCGCAAACGGATTGACTCTTGACCCCAAGGGTCGCTTTGCATCAAGTTCTCATTGTTTTCTACATTTAACACCGCTTTGATGTCTTTCTGTAATTGAGAACGCAAACGCTCACCGAGCGGGCGTAACGATTCATCGACTAAGCGTTCATCGTAATAGCGTGAGATTTCAATGTTGCACTTGGAGTAAACCATCTCTAGCATGCCTAAACGCGTTGAGAAAAATGGCCATTCACGGCACATCTCTTCCAGCAGTGCTTGGTGTCCTTTATCGATAGAAAACTGAATTGCTTCTCCCGCACCTAGCCAGGCTGGTAGCACGAGGCGGTTTTGGCTCCAAGAGAAGATCCACGGGATTGCACGTAAGCTTTCGACCCCACCATTAGGGTTGCGTTTAGCCGGACGTGAACCGAGCGGTAATTTACCCAGCTCTAGCTCTGGCGTTGCTTGGCGGAAGTACGGGACAAAGTCCGGCTCGCCGCGAACAATATGGCGATACGCTTCGCAAGAGACCTCAGACAATACCTCCATTAAGTCGCGCCAATCTTGTTTTGGCTCTGGTGGTGGCAGCAGGTTCGCTTCTAAAATGGCGCTGGCGTACATCGTAAAACTATTGACCGCTACTTCTGGTAGACCAAGTTTAAAGCGGATCATTTCGCCTTGCTCCGTCACACGCAAGCCACCTTTTAAGCTTTTGGGTGGTTGTGAAAGCAGTGCCGCATGTGCTGGAGCGCCCCCGCGACCAATGGTGCCGCCACGTCCATGGAATAGTGTCAGTTCAATTCCAGCCTCTTCACTGACATTAACCAAAGCTTCCATCGCGCTGTATTGTGCCCAACCGGCGGACATTACACCTGCATCTTTAGCGGAATCGGAGTAACCAATCATCACCATCTGGTGGTTTTGAATAAAGCCACGATAGAGATCAATGCCCATTAGTTGGCGGATCACCGTTTCTGCGTTGTTTAAATCATCCAAAGTTTCGAACAGTGGACAAACGTCCATGCGATAAGGACAGCCACACTCTTGCAACAATAGATGTACGGCAAGTACATCTGATGCGGTACGAGCCATCGAAATCACATAAGCACCAAAGGCTTCGCGAGGCTGAGAAGCAACGATTTTACAGGTGTCGATCACCTCTTGTACCGCTTCTGAAGGCTGCCAGTCACGAGGTAACAAAGGACGTTTTGAGCTCAACTCATTGGTGAGAAACGCAATTTTGTCTTGCTCGCTCCACTGGTCATAATCACCAATGCCTAAATAACGGGTGAGCTCGGAGATCACATCAGAGTGACGAGTGCTCTCTTGGCGAATGTCTAAACGTACAAGATGCACACCAAACGCTTTAATCCGGCGCAGAGTATCAAGCAGCGAGCCATCGGCAATGACGCCCATGCCGCATTGATGTAAAGATTGGTAGCAGGCATAAAGCGGTTCCCACAACTGTGCGATATTTTGCAGTGGTGCTTTGCGTGCCAGTTGTTGGCCATTGATCTTGGCATCCAACACTTCCAGTGTTTCGCTGAGTAGTCCACGCAGGCGTTTGAGAATAGCGCGATAAGGTTCGTGTTCATCTATGCCAGCCAAATCGCGTAGCGCGTCACTGCATTTGGTCATCGACAATTCGCTGACCAGCTCATTGATATCACCTAGGTAGAGATCGGCCGCTTTCCAGCGAGAAAGCAGCATTACTTCACGGGTGATTTTATGAGTCACAAAGGGGTTACCATCACGGTCGCCGCCCATCCACGAAGAGAAATGCACAGGGCGTGCATCAATTGGTAGTCCTTCACCTAAGTAGTTGGTGAGGTGCTCATCAAATTCACGAAGAAAATCAGGCACGGCTTGCCATAGAGAATTTTCCACCACCGCAAAGCCCCATTTTGCTTCATCCAGTGGCGTAGGGCGCTGCTTACGAATCACATCTGAATGCCAGCTTTGCGCGATCAACTGTTCTAAACGGCGTTCGGTTTTTTGGCGCTCTTTAAATGAAAGGTCACTGAGTTCAAGCTTGGAGAGACACTCGTTAATTTTCACCAGCTTGTTGATCATCGTGCGGCGTGTAATTTCGGTTGGGTGAGCCGTTAGCACTAACTCGATATTGAGATCGCGTACCGCTTGAGCAGCATCCAATTTACTGATTTTATTTTGATTCAGTTTAGTAAACAGTAAATTAATCGCATCAGGCTCACACACATGTTCTTCACAGTGACGTGAAATGGTGTGGTACTGCTCGGCCATGTTGGTTAAGTTAAGAAATTGGTTGAATGCCCGCGCTACTGGGGTGAGCTGTTCGTTGGGAAGGTTTTTGATCTCTTCAACCAAGCTGTCTCGGTCGGCTTGATTGCCATTACGGGCTGATTTTGAAAGTTTTCGGATGGTTTCCACTTTCTCTAAGATAACGTCACCATGGGCGTCCTGAATGGTGTTGCCCAGCAAACGGCCAAGCATGCTCACGTTACTTTTGAGCGCAGCGTATTTTTCGTTCATTGTCATCCTGCCTTGTAAAAAAATTACATCCATTGTTCCTTGCTAAGTACACAATCTAGCGAAAAGATCCCTGTAGAGTCAAATAAAGCCGACTATTTTTACGATTATTGCTGAATGTTATTGAACGTGATCATTTGGTGAATAATTGGCGTAAATTACTGAAATTTTATTACAAAAATGCCCGACCGTAGAAACGCTGTCAGGCATTTATCGCTTGAGTAAGCTTGGTAGGCTAGAAGCAGTATTTATACATTGCTTTGGACAAAATCGAGATGGTTGGATCAATAAATTCAAACGCTAGGAATTCATCCGGTTGATGCGCTTGATCGATCGAACCCGGGCCGAGTACCAGTGTTGGGCATAATTGTTGTAAGAACGGTGCTTCAGTACAGTAATTCACGGTTTGTGAAGCGGTATTGCAAATCTCTTCAATGTTGCCAATAAAGGGGTGATCATGCTGACATTCATAACCCGGAATCGCATCATGCAGCGCGGTAATCTCAATGCGACCGGGCCATTTTGCACTGATTTCATTCAGTGCATTGCGCAGCAAGTTATCGAGCCCATCTAGACTCATGCCGGGCAGCGGGCGCACATCGTAATGCAATTCGCAGCAGCCACAAATGCGGTTTGGACTATCGCCACCGTGGATATGACCGAGGTTCAAAGTAGGGTGAGGAATGGCAAAGCCTGGGTGATGGTACTCTTTGATCAATTTGTCGCGCAGTTGCATTAACGCGAACAGCACTTCATGCATGATTTCGATGGCATTTACGCCCAGAGCAGGATCAGAAGAGTGGCCCGATTTTCCTGTCACTCGAATAGCGTTGGCTACGTGGCCTTTATGGCCGCGGATGGGCACAAGGCTAGTCGGCTCACCAATAATGCAGTAATCCGGTTGAAATGGTGCATGTTCAGTGAAATGACGTGCGCCGAGCATGGTGGTTTCTTCATCACAGGTCGCCAACACATACAGCGGTTTACTCTGTTTACTCCAATCGACTTTTTTCACCGCTTCGTAGATAAAAGCAAAAAAGCCTTTCATGTCTGCCGTGCCTAAGCCATAGAAACGATCATTGGCTTGCGTTAACGCGTGTGGTTCAAAATTCCAACGTCCTTCGTCAAATGGAACGGTATCACTGTGCCCCGCGAGCAGTAGGCCACCTTCGCCGCACCCTTTCTTCGCCACTAAATTGTATTTTCCCGGCGCGACTTCAATGGTGTCGACTACAAACCCTAAGCTGGAAAACCAGCTTGCCAATTTATCAATCACACTCTGGTTACCTTCGTCCCAACGAGCATCTGTGGAGCTGATGGAAGAGGTCGAAATCAGACCTTGGTAAACCTCAAGAAAACTGGGTAATTGCATATTATCTTTGCTCCTAGTATTGACAGAGTAATTGCGAGAAGGTAAAACACATATTAAATCACTTTGTGTGAATAAAAAACCGAGTTAAGTGTCTTTTTTGAAATTTATAGTCATTTTTAGATTGTCTTTTTTACCTTGAAATTGGATGTCACGAGATGTTGAAAACCACAATTATCGGAGCTAGCGGTTATACCGGCGCTGAGTTGGCGTATATGGTGCAAAAACACCCACAACTCACGCTATCAGGTTTATACGTTTCCGCCAATAGCCTAGATGCTGGAAAACCAATGGCTGAGCTGCATGGCAAACTCTCCGGTATTGTCGACATGCAGGTACAACCATTAGTGGATCCGGTGAGCGTTGCAAGCCAATGTGATGTGGTGTTTTTAGCTACGGCTCATGAGGTGAGCCATGATCTCGCGCCTATTTTTCTTGCGCAAAATTGTCAAGTTTTCGACCTTTCTGGTGCTTTTCGCGTCAAAGGTGATGATTTTTACCAAAATTACTATGGTTTTAAACATCAACACCCTAAATGGTTAGAAAACGCGGTTTATGGACTGGCGGAATGGAATTGTGAGGCAATTAAGCAGAGCCAATTGATCGCCGTTGCAGGTTGCTATCCAACCGCATCGCAACTTGCGATAAAGCCTTTGGTTGAAGCGGGTTTGTTAGATACAACTCAATGGCCGGTGATTAATGCCACCAGCGGTGTCACAGGCGCGGGCAGAAAAGCGACATTAACCAACAGTTTTTGTGAAGTGAGCTTACAGCCATACGGCGTGTTTACTCATCGCCACCAACCTGAAATCGTCGCCCATTTAGGATGTGATGTGATTTTTACGCCTCACTTAGGGAATTTCAAACGCGGTATTTTGGCCACCGTGACGATGAAGCTTGCATCAGGTATTTCAGAGCAACAAGTCAGCCATGCTTTTGAGAAGGCGTACGCTAACAAACCAGCGGTTCGGCTCAAATCAACCTTGCCGAGCATCAAAGATGTTGAATTTACGCCATTTTGCGACCTCGGTTGGCGAGTGCAAGGTGAGCATATTATCGTCGTGTCCGCGATCGATAATTTATTAAAGGGGGCATCGAGCCAAGCGATGCAGTGTTTAAATATTCATTACGGTTTTTCTGAGCTAACGGCTTTGGTGTAACGCACCAAGCGTAAGGGTTAAATATGACAGATACAAAGCAAAATCCATTAGTGATTAAGTTAGGCGGCGCGGCGCTGTCTTGTTCTGAAACGCTAAGCAAACTGTTTGGCGCAATCGCACTGTATCAAGCCCAGGCTCAGCGACGAATTGTCATCGTGCACGGGGGCGGTTATCTCGTCGATGACCTGATGGCGAAATTACAACTAAAAACCGTGAAGAAAGAAGGTTTGCGTGTCACGCCTTATGATCAAATTCCGCTGATTGCAGGCGCGCTGGCTGGGACAGCCAACAAAATGCTGCAAGGGCAAGCGATTAAAGATGGCTTAAATGCGGTTGGTTTATCGCTCGCTGATGGCGGGTTATGCAAAGTCGAAGAGTTGGATCCAGAACTCGGCGCAGTGGGCAAGGCTTCTCCTGGTGATTCACAAATCGTGCAAGCGATTTTAGCCGCTGGTGGTTTGCCTATTATCAGCTCGATTGGCCTGACCGCTGATGGCCAAATGATGAATATCAACGCCGATCAAGCAGCCGTTGCAGTGGCTGGCGCATTGGACGCAGAGCTCGTTCTGCTTTCCGATGTGAGCGGTGTGCTGGATGGCAAAGGCCATTTGTTGTCGAGCCTCAATGAGCAGCAGGCTAATGCGCTGATTAAAGGCAAAGTGATCACGGATGGCATGATTGTCAAAGTGAAAGCGGCGCTGGAAGCGGCAAATGATTTAGGTCGCCCGATTGAAGTGGCGACATGGCGTTACCCAGATAAGCTCAGCAAATTGTTTGCGGGCGAAAGTATCGGGACCCAATTTTTACCTCAATAAACGCATTTAATCAGTTGTTGATAACAGCTGTAAGTAATTAATCACCCAGAGCACTGACCGCCAAGCGCAGCGCCGGGAAATGGAGAAAGTAAGATGAGCAAGGTTCAAGTCAATAAAGTCGTTGTCGCATACTCTGGCGGTCTAGATACCTCGGTAATCATTCCGTGGTTGAAAGAAAACTACGATTGTGAAGTGGTTGCCTTTGTTGCCGATGTCGGCCAAGGTGAAGAAGAATTGGTCGGCATTGAAGAGAAAGCGAAAGCGTCTGGCGCGTCAGAGTGTTATGTGGTCGATCTTAAAGAAGAGATGGTCGCTGAATACATCTACCCAACACTAAAAACAGGCGCTTATTACGAAGGTAAATATCTACTTGGGACGTCAATGGCTCGCCCAATCATTGCCAAAGCGCAAGTTGAAGTAGCGCGTAAAGTGGGTGCCGATGCGCTGTGTCACGGCTGTACGGGGAAAGGTAATGACCAAGTGCGTTTTGAAGGTGCGTTTGCAGCCCTAGCGCCTGATTTACATGTGATTGCCCCTTGGCGTGAGTGGGACATCGTGAGTCGTGAAGAGTGTCTTGATTTCCTTGCTGAGCGTAACATTCCTTGCGCCGCTTCATTGACGAAAATTTACTCGCGTGATGCGAACGCGTGGCACATTTCGACCGAAGGTGGCGTGCTTGAGAGTACTTGGAACGCCCCTAATGAGGATTGCTGGGTATGGACAGTAGATCCAGAACAAGCGCCAAATGAGCCAGAGTTTGTCACACTGCAGGTCGCGAAAGGCGAAGTCGTTGGCGTCGATGGTGAACTGATGACGCCTTACAACGCACTCGTTTACCTTAATGAGAAAGGCTCTAAACACGGAGTTGGTCGTATCGATATCGTCGAAAACCGTTTGGTTGGTATGAAGTCTCGTGGTTGTTATGAAACCCCGGGAGGCACCATCATGATGGAAGCGTTGCGTGCTGTTGAGCAGTTAGTGCTCGATAAAGCCTCATTCGAATTTCGTGAAGAACTGGGTGTCAAAGCGTCGCATCTTGTATACGATGGCCGTTGGTTCACTCCGCTGCGTAAATCCATCATGGCCGCAGCCGATGAGCTGGCACAGGATGTTAATGGTGAAGTGGTTGTGAAGCTTTACAAAGGGCAAGCGACAGTGACGCAAAAACGTTCGGAAAACAGCTTGTACTCGGAAGAGTTTGCGACCTTTGGTGAAGATGTTGTGTATGACCAAAGCCACGCAGGCGGCTTCATTCGTCTCTATTCGTTGGCAAGCCGGATCAGAGCGTTGAACGAAGCGAAGAAGAATAAAGCCTAGGTTAACACCCAAGGTAGAGACACAAAAATAACAATAAAAGATCGCTCTAGTAGCGATCTTTATTATAAAAATGATTGAGCAATTTGATGTGGTCACGCTCAGTCGCGACCTAAGAGCAGGAGATACGCAATGGCATTATGGGGCGGTAGATTTACCCAAGCAGCAGACACGAGGTTCAAAGAGTTCAACGATTCACTTCGCTTTGATTACCGATTGGCTGAACAAGACATTGTGGGCTCTATAGCATGGTCAAAGGCGTTGGTGTCAGTGAATGTTTTGGGCGAAGAGGAGCAGCAAAAACTAGAACTTGCGCTCAACGAACTCAAACTGGAAGTGATGGAAGATCCTGAGCAGATCTTACGCTCTGATGCAGAAGATATTCACTCTTGGGTTGAGCAGCAGTTGATCAGCAAAGTGGGTGATTTAGGCAAAAAGCTGCACACTGGGCGCTCTCGTAATGACCAAGTCGCGACCGATTTAAAATTGTGGTGCCGCCAGCAAGGTCAGCAATTACTGTTGGGGTTAGATCGCCTGCAAACGAAACTAGTGTCGGTTGCTCAGCAGCACCAAGCGACGGTTTTGCCCGGTTATACCCACCTGCAACGTGCGCAACCAGTGACCTTTGCGCATTGGTGTTTGGCCTATGTTGAAATGTTTGAGCGTGATTATTCTCGTTTAAATGATGCGATTAAGCGCCTTGATACTTGTCCACTTGGCTCCGGCGCGCTGGCAGGTACGGCCTATCCGATTGATCGTGAACAGCTTGCTCATCATTTAGGGTTTCGCCGTGCCACGCGTAACTCGCTCGATTCAGTATCTGACCGAGATCACGTGATGGAATTGATGTCGGTGGCGTCGATCTCGATGCTGCATTTATCGCGCTTGGCGGAAGATATGATCTTCTACAACTCGGGTGAGTCTGGTTTTATCGAACTGGCTGACACCGTGACTTCGGGTTCATCCTTGATGCCGCAAAAGAAAAACCCTGATGCATTAGAGCTGATCCGTGGCAAAACTGGCCGTGTTTATGGCTCGCTTGCGGGCATGATGATGACGGTCAAAGCCTTACCATTGGCTTATAACAAAGATATGCAAGAAGACAAAGAAGGGCTGTTTGACGCGCTGGATACTTGGAACGACTGCATGGAAATGGCTGCGCTTTGCTTTGATGGCATCAAAATTAAAACCGAACGGACTTTAGAAGCGGCCAAACAAGGCTATGCCAATGCTACCGAATTAGCTGATTATTTAGTCGCCAAAGGGATCCCTTTCCGTGAAGCGCACCACATTGTGGGCGTAGCGGTGGTTGGCGCGATCGCGAAAGGGTGTGCGCTTGAAGAACTGACCCTTGCCGAGCTTAAAGAGTTTTCGTCGGTCATTGAAGATGATGTTTATGCGATCCTCACCATCGAATCTTGCTTAGAAAAACGCAGCGCTTTAGGTGGCGTTTCGCCAAAACAAGTGGCCTATGCGGTTGATCAAGCCAAAGCGCGTTTAGACAAACGTGACACCACGGCGGTGAAAGTTCGTCCTGCCCGTTTGACGGATATTGAAACGCTAGAAAGTATGGTCACTTATTGGGCGAATATGGGAGAAAATCTGCCTCGTTCACGCAATGAGTTGGTGCGCGATATTGGTTCGTTTGCCGTGGCGGAACACCATGGTGAAGTGACGGGATGCGCCTCGTTATATGTCTATGACTCTGGGTTGGCTGAAATTCGTTCGCTTGGTGTAGAAGCAGGTTGGCAAGGTCAAGGACAAGGAAAAGCGATCGTCTCGTATTTGGTGAATAAAGCGCGGCAAATGGCGATTAAGAAAGTGTTTGTTCTGACTCGAACGCCAGAGTTTTTCATGAAGCATGATTTTATTCCAACCTCAAAAAGCTTACTGCCAGAGAAAGTGCTCAAAGATTGTGAACAATGCCCACGGCAGCACGCTTGTGATGAAGTGGCGCTTGAGATCAATTTGGTTGAGCAGATCATCAAGCGAGTCAACGTCGCTTAATGCGTTGATTACCAACGCGATCATTGCCGTTAATGAGGCCTTGGAAAAAGATCTCAAAAAGATCGAATGATCACGGAACAATTTAAGAAAAGCGTGGTCTATAACTGTACCACTGCTTTTTCTTAGAAGAATCTAAGAAGGCCCCAAACCTACTATTGGTTCTGGGGCTTTTTCTTTTGTGCTCTTTAGCTTTTTATTTGTCGCGCCCTTGCCGCTTACGCCAAGGGAGTACCACAAACTTCATCCACAGATGTAAAAACAGCAAACCGTTAAAGGCAAAACCCGCTATTAGCAAGCTGATCGATTCAATGGTTTTAGGGTTCTCCCTGCATAACCACCACCACACAAGCCAGCACCCAACAGACAAAACAGTGAGCTGATCCATACAACGTTGGCAGCGGCCGATTTTTTTCCAAAACCACGAAGATTGGCAGTTATTGCAAGGCATAAGCGCGTTCATTGAAAGAGAAAATAACGGCAGTATAACGTGCGCGAAGGTGTGAGTCTAAGGCGCGGCTGAAACTAAAGCGTATAAAAAACGGCCGCACAAGGGCGACCGCATGAATGGATGTTGAAAATTAACAGCCCGGACCGCAGTCCATGCAATGCTTTATCATCTCAGGACCTAAATGCAGTTTAGCGTTTAGATCACGCAGCGCGGTGCGCACGCCTTCTTCAATTACGGGGTGATAAAAAGGCATATCCAACATCTGTGAAATCGTCATCTGATTTTGATGTGCCCACGCCAGTAAATGAGCCAAGTGCTCCGCATTCGGTCCCATCATTTCAGCGCCTAAAAATCGCCCTGTTCCTTGTTCGCCATACACATGCAATAACCCTTTATTGCGCAGCATGACGCGTGAACGGCCTTGATTTTCAAACGATACAGTACCGATAGCAAAACAGCCACAATTTCCCAAACGAGTGGTTAGCTGTTTGTAGGATTCACCGACCATCGCAATTTGTGGGTCTGAAAAAACCGCTGAGATAGAAGAACGACGAAGCCCGGCACGAATATCTGGGTAGCGGCCAGCGTTATCCCCTGCAATACGACCTTGATCGGCTGCTTCATGAAGCAGTGGCAGTTGATTACTGGCATCACCAGCAATGAAAATACTGTCTACAGAGGTTTGCAGCGTATAGTGATCGGCCGTTGGTACGCCGCGCGCATCAAGGGCTACATCGGTATTTTCAAGTGCCAATTTATCTACGTTCGGGCGACGACCGGTTGCCGCCAACACATAGTCAACGACAAATGTCTCGAGCTGCCCTTCACGGTTGATGAATTGGATTTCAACTTTGTCGTTTTGGCCTGTTGGAGAAGCAATGCGTTTCATGCTTTCTACTTTAACGTCAGCGTCTAAATAGAATTCTTCCTTAAACGTTTTATCGGCGTAAGCCATCACATCAGGGTCGGTTAATGGGCCAACTTGTCCACCAATGCCGAACAGCTTCACTTTTACCCCTAAACGATGCAAGGCTTGGCCTAGTTCTAAGCCAATCACCCCAGGGCCAAATACGGCAACAGATTCGGGTAAGTCGTCCCACTCAAATAGGTCATCATTAATGATTAAGCGATCGCCAAGTTCATGCCATACCGCGGGGTAGGCTGGGCGAGAACCGGTAGCAATCACGATCCGCTTGGCGCTGATTTGGGTATGGTTGTCAACTTGCAGGGTGTGGTTGTCGATAAATTGGGCGTAGCCTGAGATTTTGTCTTCAGCGGGGATCTCCTCAACGCCTTCAAGCACAAATCCGACAAAGCGGTCACGTTCACGTTTTACCCGCGCCATCACTTCACGTCCATTAATGACAATTTCACCTTGAGGATGAACACCAAAAGCAGGAGCTTTGTGGATGTGATGGACGCTTTCAGCGGCCGCAATCAGTAACTTAGATGGCATGCAGCCGACGCGAGCGCATGTGGTTCCGTATGGGCCACCTTCGATCATGACGACACTAGTCGCATGTGCTTTTGCTGCACGATAAGCGCCGAGTCCTGCGGTCCCACCACCAATAATGGCTACATCAACGTTTAACTGTTTCATCATCGCTTTCTCTAAATTTGGAATGTGAATAGTCGATGGCAACATTTAATAATGCTGTCATTGAGTCTAAATGAGGAGGATGCCCTAGGAAGATTTTCCTAGGGCAGGCGTGATTAGCCCAGGTAAGCTTCTAGCTCTTCGCTGCCGCCGATGTGTTTACCACCAACGAAAACTTGCGGAACGGTGGTACGGCCTGTGATAGCTCGTAAGCTCACTGTGGTTGCATCTTTACCCAATACCACTTCTTCATATTGAAGACCGTGGTCAATCAAAAGTTGTTTTGCTTTAGTGCAGAATGGGCAACCTGGTTTAGTAAATACGGTAACCGATTCTTGTGTTTTATAGTTAGGTGCAATGTATTTCAGCATGGTGTCAGCATCTGATACTTTGAACGGGTCACCCGGTTCATCAGCTTCGATAAACATTTTTTCGATGATGCCATCTTTGACTAACATGCTGTAACGCCATGAACGTTTGCCAAAACCGATTTGGCTTTTATCAACTAACATACCCATGCCGTCAGTAAATTCGCCATTGCCATCAGGAATGAAAGTAATATTCTCTGCTTCTTGGTCTGCTTTCCAAGCATTCATCACAAAGGTATCGTTCACCGAAACACATAGGATGTCATCAACGCCATGCTCTTTAAACACCGGGTACAGTTCGTTGTAACGCGGCAAGTGGCTTGATGAACAGGTTGGGGTGAAGGCACCTGGCAAGCTAAATACGATAACGGTTTTACCTTTGAATAATTGATCTGTTGTGAGATTAACCCAAGCATCACCTTGACGAGTAGGGAAAGTGACTTGTGGTACCGCTTGGCCTTCTTTAGATACTAACATTCTATTTTCCTTGTGATTTTCTAAGTTAGGTTATGATTTTAAGAGCCGCTGCTCTCATTTGTTGAAGCCATTATGGAAGAAAACCTTTGATAGCTCCAATCGTTTGATGCTATGGTTTTGATAGGTGGATTCTATTGAGATTGAAGATGAACATTCGTGATTTTGAGTACTTAGTATCATTAGCTGAACATAAACATTTTCGTAAAGCAGCAGAAGCTTGTTTTGTGAGCCAGCCAACACTCAGTGGCCAGATCCGCAAACTGGAGGATGAGCTGGGAACAGTATTATTAGAGCGCAGCAGTCGCCGAGTATTGTTCACCGATTCGGGCCTGCAATTGGTCGATCAGGCCAAGCGTATTTTAAGTGAAATCAAAACCTTCAGAGATATGGCCAGCGGCCAAGGCGGCTCGATGAGTGGTCCTATCCATATTGGATTCATTCCCACTTTAGGCCCCTACCTTTTGCCGCGCATTGTGCCTTTTTTAAAAGAGCAATTTCCTGAACTGGAGCTCTATTTACACGAAGCGCAAACCCAACAGCTTGTGCGCCAGTTAGAAGATGGAAAACTCGATTGTTTAGTGCTGGCCTCCGTTGCGGAAACAGCTCACTTTAAAGAGATTGATCTGTATGACGAAGCATTGAGTATTGCCGTGCCTAGTGGGCATGAGTGGGCTGCAAAAAGTGAAGTAAGTATGTTGGATTTGAAAGGGCGAACGGTATTGGCTTTAGGTGACGGTCATTGCTTACGCGATCAAGCCTTAGGTTTCTGTTTTGCGGCAGGCGCAAAAGATGACGAACGTTTTAAAGCGACCAGCTTAGAGACGCTGCGTAATATGGTCGCAGCGGGTGGGGGAATTACCCTGTTACCAGAGCTCTCTTTACCAGATGTCAAAGAGAAGGATGGCGTTTGTTACCTTAAAGCGGTCAACCCACAGCCTTCACGCCGCTTAGTATTAGCTTATCGGCCGGGATCGCCGTTGAGGCAGCGTTTTGAGCAGTTGGCTCACGCAATCAAAACAAAGCTAAATGAGAAATAAAAAAAGAGGCTAAATTTAGCCTCTTTTTACTGAGCTTTAGAACAGCTCTTCACCTGTAGGTGAAGAGTAGATGTTGTCAGAGACACTCTCTGCGACATACTCGGTTGGCTCTGTGCCTTGAATGAAGTATTCAAACATCGAGCTTGAATCAAACTTATTGGTTAACAAGCCGGTATCGATATCGATTCTTACCCGCACAATATTGGCGGGAATGGGTTTGTCTTGCGCTGGCACATCGACCAGTACTTGACGCATAAAATCAATCCAAGCGGGTTGTGCCGTTTTTGCTCCCGCTTCCGCACCGGATACACCATCGTCATCTACATTGCTGTTTTCGGTTGTCCTACCTAAGTTGCGGTTATGATCATCAAATCCGACCCAAGCAATAGCGACCATGCCCGGTGCATAGCCGTTGTACCACGCATCTTTGGAGTCATTGGTCGTTCCTGTTTTACCACCAATATCACGACGCCCCAGCTTTTGTGCACGCCAGCCTGTACCATTCCAACCTGTTCCTTCACGCCAATTTCCGCCACCCCAAATATTGCTGTACATCATCTCTCGGACAAGAAATGCGTTTTGTTCGGAAATTACTTGTGGAGCATAGTGCGATGCAACATCTTGTTCATCGAACTCATTTGTGTCTGGGGTGCATTGCTGTTGGCAAACGACTTTTGGTGTGGCTTGATACTCAAGTTTGCCAAAGGGATCTTCAACTTTGCTGATGTAATAGGGTTCAACATAATAGCCACCATTGGCAAACACGGAATAACCTTGCGCCATCTTAACCGGCGTTAAGCTCCCCGCACCTAAGGCTATGGTTTCTGAGCGTGGTACTTGGTCAATATCAAAACCAAAGCGAGTGAGATACTCACGTGTTTCATCCAGCCCAACAGCGCGTAGCACTCTCACCGCCATCACGTTTTTGGATTGAGCCAAGCCAACGCGAAGACGAGTTGGGCCAATATAAGTCGGTGGTGAGTTTTTAGGACGCCATGCTGTACCTTGGCTTTGGTCCCACTGGTTAATCGGCGCATCATTAATGAGCGTCGCTAAGGTCATGCCTTTATCGATGGCGGCAGAGTAGATAAAGGGTTTAATACTTGAGCCGACTTGACGCACCGATTGAGTCGCACGGTTAAATTTATTGTGCACAAAGTTAAAGCCGCCAACCAGCGCCAGTACCGCACCATTTTCTGGGTTCATGGCAACAAAGGCAGTGTTGGCATTGGGTACTTGGCTTAAGTACCACTGTGGTACTTCGTCGGTGGTATGCTCATCACTGTATTCAGCACGATTACGTACCCAAATTTGTTCACCAGCGGCGATGATTTCCGTCGCTGTACTCGGAACCGGTCCTTGTCGAGAATCAGTTAAGAAACGGCGAGCCCAGTTCATGCCTTGCCATTCAATGGTCTGCAATCCTTGGTTCTTAACCCAAACCGTAGCCGATTGGCTGCTTACGTGGGTAACGACGGCTGGTAATAAATCTCCATAAGTCGGCTCATTATTTAAGTGCTCGGCCAGTTGCTGTTCATTCAATGGCGTTTGGCCTTCTTTCCAAACTACTTTTTCAGCACCGCGATAGCCATGACGCTCATCATAGGCGAGTAGGTTATTGATTGCAGCTTTACTCGCGGCTTGCTGCTGTTTGGAATCTACCGTTGTGGTGACAATCATGCCAGAGGTATAGGCCGACTCTTCACCATAGCGCTCCACCATCCATGAACGGGCGATTTCTGCCACATAAGGTGCATTAAGTTCAATTTCAGCACCGTGGTATTTCGACATTAAGGGCTCAGAGCGGGCTTGCGCATATTGCGCTGGGGTTATGTATTTCTCATCAAGCATTCTCTGTAGTACCACGTTACGGCGGTTAGTCGCGCGATCTAGAGAATAGATAGGGTTCATAGTTGAAGGTGCTTTGGGAAGTCCTGCAATCAGGGCAATTTCACTCAGCGTTAAATCTTTGACTTCTTTTCCAAAATAAACTTGGGCTGCCGCTCCAATTCCATACGATCGGTAACCGAGATAAATTTTATTGAGATAAAGCTCTAGGATTTCTTTTTTCGTCAGCAATTGTTCGATATGAATAGCGATAAAAATCTCTTTGATTTTTCGCATGATCTTCTTCTCATTAGAGAGGTAGAAGTTACGAGCAAGCTGCTGAGTAATGGTACTTGCACCTTGTTTAGCGCTACCTGAGGCGATCACAGCGACCGCAGCACGAGTGATACCAATTGGGTCAAAACCATAGTGTTCATAGAAGCGGCTATCTTCGGTGGCGATAATTGCTTCGATAAGTTCAGGCGGGATCTCTTCAATACGCAACGGAACTCGGCGCTTTTCTCCAAATTGGGCGATGAGCTTGCCATCTTGACTATAGACCTGCATCGGTGTCTGCAATTGTACATCACGTAAAGTCGCTACATCGGGGAGGTCTGGCTTCACGTAAAAATAGAAGCCAAATATCGTAGTGACTCCAAGAATAATGCAAATCAATGAAAGTAATAACAATCGCTTTATGAACTTCACCGGATAATCCCTGTTTAGTTAAGGCTGCCCTTATGCAAACCCTTGTACTCTAGGCTAAAAATTTAGCTCTAAAAATAAATTGTGGCTTATTTAACCTCAAAATAAGCAAATCGAGCTAAGCCTAAGCAGCGTTACTGGAGCTAAGCCGTATGGGTAAATCAATGGTTACGGGTATAGATATTGGCCACCATAGTATTAAAGCGGTGGTGTTAAAGCTAGCGGGTGATTCATATGCACTCGTCGGTTATAAAGAATTATTTATTACTGAGGACATATTCTCCGATAACCACACGCTGGATTATCAGAAAATTGTAAAGAAACTCAAAGAACTAAGAAAGGGTTTACCACTATTTAGTCACAAAGTCGCCATATCGGTACCGGACAATGCGGTAATAAGTAAGGTATTACAGATAGATAGTGACCTGCAGGCGCGTGAAAAAGAGTTTGCTATTTATCAGGCATTTTCTCATCAGTCACCGTTCCCGATAGAAGAACTGAGTCTCGATTTCGTCAAAGTGATGGAAAAAAGCGTAAGTCGCAGTAGCACCGTAAGTTATCAAGTTTACGCCACTCGTAAAGACGTCGTGGAAAGCCGTGCGTTAGCGGCTCAAAAAGCGGGCTTTTTACCGATCGCGGTTGATGTGCAAATACACAGTTTGTTAAACATTTGGCAGTTGGCGAGCAGGGCACAACATCGCAGCGATTGGATGCTCATGGATGTGGGCCATACCCAAACGGCGCTCTGTATTGATTTTACTGATAAAGCCCCTTTTCATAAAGAAATCCCTCTCGGTTGTCAGTGGTTGTCCCAAGACAGCGCGATGTCGGGCACCAATGCGGAATTAGCCGATAAAAACGAGCGCTTTGTGCATGAGTTGATCGAGCGACTTCAACGTCAGTTGCAGCTTTTCACCTCCGTCAATGGCGCGGGTAGTTTAGCAGGCATTTGGCTCTCAGGTGGTGGTGCAGATACTCCGATGTTGGCGCAAGAGATTTCGCGGCGTCTCAAGCTTGAGTGCGAAATTCTCGATCCCTTCCTTCTGTTTAACAATAAGTTAGCGAAACGCCTGCGAGATAAGCAGTCTGGGCAGAGTTTTAGCACCGCGGCTGGCCTTGCACTGCGTGGTATCGAGTGGTTGGAGTCTTCTCATGTTGCATAGCATTAACTTACTGCCTTGGCGAGAGGAACAAAGAGCGGCGCATAAGCGTCGTTTTATGGGCTTGGTCGTCTTAGGTGTGATGAGCGCTGTTGGTATTCAATGGGGTATCGGTTTGTATTTCTCTGGGCAAGCACAGCAGCAAGAGTCTCGTCTGGCCTATTTGAATCAATACATTCAGCAGCTTGATAAACAGATCAATGCATTAAAAATGACGGAACAAGAACACAAGGCACTATTAACTCGCTTATCGGTTGTTGAGTCATTGCAAAGCCAACGCAATAAAACCACCGAGTTGATGAACCTGATGCCACAGCTTATGCCTGAAGGAGTCTACGTCGATAAGATCAAAATGAATGGTGAAGAAATTGAAATTACGGGCATCAGTGACAGCACTGCGCGTCTTGCGACCATGCTCGATAATTTTGAAAAATCAGCCTTACTTTCCGATGTCAACATGCACTCTATCGTGCACGGTAATAAGCGATTTGGTAAGGAATTTCAGACGTTTAAAGTGTCATTTATGTTTCATTCCCCGACACCACAGGGCTCTGTGCTAACCAAGATTCGGCCTACAGGAGCTGTCCATGACTAGTTTTCAAGATCTTGATATGGATGAAATGGCTGAATGGCCGTTGCTGCCTCAACTGCTGGTTATTTTGGTGTTGATGCTGATTATTCAAGGCGTTGGTGCGTGGTTCTACCTGATGCCTCAAAATGAGCAATTGCAGAACTTAAAACAGCAAGAAGATGTGCTGAAATCGACCTTACGGATTAAGGCCAGCAAAGCCGCCACCTTACCCCAGTTGCAAGCTCAACTGGATGAATTAACTGAACGTTATGATTTTTTATTACGCCAATTACCCGTGCAAAAAGAGCTCGCAAGCATGCTCGCATCGGTCAATGAACTAGGGCTAGATAATGCGTTAACCTTTACACGTATTGATTGGGGAGAAAAACAGAATAAAGAGTTTCTGTATCGTTTGCCGCTCAATATCGAATTAACTGGGAATTACCACGACATTGGTGATTTCTCAGAGGCGATCGCGAAATTGCCCCGCATTATTAATTTCGATGATGTTGATTGGCAACGGGTTAGCCAGGAAAGCAGCACGTTACATTTTAGGGTGCGCGCTTATACCTATCAATTCAAGCAAGAGGTGGACGATGAAAAACAATAATCTGCTGCTGATGGTGCTGTTTAGTACCAGTGTATTGGTTGGTTGTAAGGCGAATCAAGATTCATTGAAGGTTTATGTGGAGCAGGTCGAGGGGCAAGCACGCAAAGAAGTCTCCAAATTAAAACCCATTATTCAATTTGAAGTTGCTCATTATGCGCAACATGAATCCCGCGAACCTTTTGTGCTGCCTAAAGAAGCGATTGTACAAAATCAGCCTGTAGTGAAGGCAGACTGCTGGCAACCTCCGGCTCGCAGTAAAAATGGCCAACTAGAGCGCTATCCGCTTAATCAACTGCGATTAAAAGGCGTGATGAGTAGCGGGGGCGCGGTATCGGCATTAGTGCAAACGCCCCAAGGCAAGGTCGTCAACGTGAAAGCGGGACAATATTTAGGTTTGAATCACGGCAAAGTTACTCGAGTTGATTCCAATTACCTGCTGATCAATGAAACCTTGCCAGACGGCTTAGGTTGTTGGAATCAACGTAACGTCAAATTGGCTCTGAAATAGAATTTGAATTTAGAGAAATCACTATGATTAAAGGACTACAGACACAAATGACTATGGTATTTCGGAGCCTCTTATTTGGCTTATTATTGAGTATGGCAGGGCTAAGTGTGGCGGCAGAAACGGCGCAGACCAACGAGCTTAAAGGCATTGATTTTCGAGTCAATAAAAACAAAGACGCTGTATTGATTGTTGAACTCGTATCACCTTCGACAGTAGTTAATGTGCAGAAAGTGGCTGACGGTTTACAAATTGAACTGCTTAAGACGGATGTCTCCAATGAGAAACTGTATGTCTTAGACGTCAAAGATTTTGCAACCGTTGTTGAGAGTATCGAGGTATTGCGCAAAGAGCCAAGTACACAGTTACTGGCGACCATTCATGGCGAGTTTAAGTATGATTACAGCTTGAAAGGGAAATACCTTGAGGTGGTAATTGGCAAACTGAAAGAACAAGAAAAACCTAAGCCGAAGAGCATTCTTGAGAAAGAGGGCAAGCTTATCTCGATTAACTTTCAAGATATTCCTGTGCGAAATGTTTTGCAGCTTATCGCAGATTATAACGCGTTTAACCTAGTCGTCTCAGATTCGGTCACTGGTAACCTGACGCTACGGCTTGATGGCGTGCCTTGGCAGCAAGTGCTCGATATCATTTTGCAAGTCAAGGGATTAGATAAGCGTGTTGACGGCAATGTGATTTTAGTTGCACCTAAAGAAGAGTTGGATTTACGTGAAAAGCAGCAGCTTGAAAAGGCACGTTTGGCTGAAGAGTTGGGCGATCTGCGTTCTGAAATCATCAAAATTAATTTTGCTAAGGCGTCTGATATTGCGCAGATGATTGGTGGCGAAGGGGCAGTCAGCATGTTGTCTGAGCGAGGTTCCATCAGTATCGACGAGCGAACCAACTCACTGCTGATCCGCGAATTGGCTGAGAATATTGTGGTGATACGCCAAATTATTGAATCGCTCGATATCCCGGTCAAACAGGTACAGATTGAAGCGCGCATTGTTACGGTCAACGAAGGTAATTTGGATGAACTTGGCGTACGCTGGGGCTTTACTTCGACCAATGGTAACAACACCGCAGGCGGAAGTATTGAAAGTAATTTATTCCAAGTGGGCAAGTTGGGGGAAAGCACATTGCCCGTTGATGACTTCCTTAACGTAAACTTAGCGGCGACCTCTGCTAACGCCTCAAGTATTGCCTTCCAAGTGGCTAAGTTGGGGTCGGATATGTTGTTGGATTTAGAGCTTTCAGCGCTGCAACGTGAGTCGAAAGCGGAGATTATTTCCAGCCCTCGTTTGATCACGACAAACAAGAAGCCAGCTTATATCGAGCAGGGTACGGAGATCCCTTATCTGGAGTCTTCTTCCAGCGGGGCAACGACGGTCGCCTTCAAAAAAGCGGTGCTGAGTTTAAAAGTGACGCCGCAGATAACGCCGGATAATCGTTTAGTGTTAGATCTCAGTGTCACTCAAGACCGGCCTGGGGATATTGTAAAAACAGGGACGGGAGAAGCGGTTGCAATTAATACTCAGCGTATTGGCACTCAAGTATTGGTCAATAATGGAGAAACCGTGGTCCTTGGTGGAATATTCCAACATAGCGTCAACAATACGGTGGATAAGGTTCCATTGCTTGGTGATTTGCCATTACTTGGTGCATTGTTCCGCCGTTCCTATGAGCAAGTGGGCAAAAGTGAGCTGCTGATTTTCGTGACACCGAAAGTCGTCATTCAATAACTTACGGCTGATATTGCGATTGGTTAAAAAATAAAGTTGCATTAGTGGCACCATATCTAGATAATTTCGGGTCTTATCACGAATCATCTGTGAGGAATAGGTGCCACGAGCGTCTTAACGGTCAGTATTATACTGGCTAATCTTGTGGCGATGTCATTGAATTAACGTTGTAAATTACTGCTAAACATGGCTGAGAAACGCAATATTTTCCTTGTTGGCCCAATGGGCGCCGGCAAAAGTACAATTGGTAGACATCTTGCTCAACAACTGCATATGGAGTTTTTAGACTCAGATACAGTCATTGAAGAGCGTACAGGCGCAGATATCGCATGGGTATTTGACGTCGAAGGTGAAGAGGGCTTCCGTAAACGTGAGGAAGCTGTAATTAATGACCTAACCGAGAAACAAGGTATTGTACTCGCAACAGGCGGTGGTTCTGTTAAGAGTAAAGAAAACCGTAATCGTTTATCTGCTCGTGGTATTGTGGTCTACCTTGAAACGACGATTGAAAAACAACTTGCACGCACGAACCGTGACAAAAAACGGCCATTGCTTCAAACAGACAATCCACGTGAAGTCTTAGAATGCTTGGCTGATGAACGTAACGATCTTTACGCTGAGATTGCTGATTTTACGGTTCGTACTGACGATCAAGGTGCAAAAGTGGTAGCCAACGAGATCGTAAAAATGCTAGAAGAACATTCCTAAGTTCTTTATTTGGAGTGCAAACCATGGAACGGATTACGGTCAGTTTAGATGAGCGTAGCTACCCAATCTCAATTGGCGCCGGATTATTTAATGATCCGGCCCTCCTTTCTTTCTTATCGGCCAAACAAAAAGTCGTCGTCATCAGTAATGTGACGGTCGCGCCTTTGTACGCGGATAAAATCTTCGCCCTTCTTGCACCGCATGCTTGTAACGTCTCCTTGCTTGAACTGCCAGATGGCGAGCAGTACAAAACTTTAGATACATTTAACACGGTGATGAGTTACCTGCTGGAAGGTAATTACAGTCGTGATGTGGTGATCATCGCTTTAGGTGGTGGCGTGATTGGTGATTTAGTTGGATTCGCCGCAGCCTGTTATCAGCGCGGAGTCGATTTTATCCAAATACCGACCACGCTGCTTTCGCAAGTGGACTCCTCCGTTGGCGGTAAAACCGCGGTCAATCATGCTTTAGGTAAAAACATGATTGGTGCATTTTATCAGCCGAAAGCCGTCATCATTGATACTGAATGTTTGGCGACTTTACCTGCGCGAGAATTTGCCGCTGGTATGGCGGAAGTGATCAAATATGGCATCATTTACGATCATGATTTCTTTGTCTGGCTGGAAGAGAATCTCGATAAACTCTATGCCTTAGATGAGCAAGCGCTAAGTTATGCCATCGCTCGCTGCTGTCAAATTAAAGCCGATGTGGTCGCTCAAGATGAAAAAGAGTCGGGAATTCGCGCGTTGTTGAACCTAGGTCATACATTTGGTCATGCGATTGAAGCGCAGCTCGGGTATGGTAATTGGCTACACGGTGAAGCGGTTTCTGCCGGAACTGTGATGGCCGCTAAAACGGCGCAGTTACAAGGTTTAATTAACGATCAGCAAGTTGAGCGGATTGTTTCTATACTCAAAAGAGCAAATTTACCGATTCATACGCCCGAAAGCATGTCGTTTTCTGACTTTATGCAACACATGATGCGTGATAAAAAAGTGCTTTCAGGCGAACTACGTTTGGTGCTACCAACCAGTATTGGTACATCACAAGTAGTGAAAGGTGTACCCGAAGCGGTCATTGAACAAGCGATTGACTTCTGCCGCACCCTGTAAATCTTCATTGATACTAATTTGACAGTTGTCTGTCAGTAGGACGGCCTAATGAGTTTGGCGAATGAATTACGTATATTGGAATTAGATTCGCAAGTCGAGCTACTTGAGCGTTTGCAATTATTGACCAATTTTGGCTCAAATGTCATTACCGTTGGTGGTGGATTAGGTTTTGGTAAATCTTGGTTAGCGCAGCGTTATTTAGAAGCGTGGGCCGAAGATAAAAACCAATCGCTGTTGCTGTGTCATCCCAATCAAGATGACCAGCAGCGTCGAGCGACCATTCTTACCCAAATCGTTTCAGGCCCGTTATTTAATCCTCATGATACACTTTCTGACAGCTTAGCTCGTCTGCTAGATGGTGGCGGTTGTGATGTGGTGATTGTTGTCGATGACGCTCATCTACTCTCCGAAACCTTAGTGTCTGAGCTATGGATGCTGGTGTTAGAAGCACAAGCCAATCCATTGTGGACCATCAATGTCGTATTATTTGCACAAGCTAATAGCCTTGATGCTTTGCTGACTCGTTTAAGCTACGGACAAGAGCATAAACCCGTAGAGCTTGAGATTGAAGCCCTAAGCAATGAAGAAGCGGATCGCTTTTTTGAAAATCTGGTCATGCGTTATGTACCCGATGAGATGGAGCGCCGCGTACGCAACGCTTACAAAAAGGTGAAACGCGTGCCTGGGGAAATCATGGCATTAGGAGAGCAGAAAATGGAAAAAAGGATCATCATCCGTTCGATTATCGGTTCTCCTGTGCAGATCGCTGCCTTGGTTTTACTGCTTCTGCTCATCATCGGTGGAGGTTACTGGTGGCTATTTACCCAGCCCTCACCCGATGAGCAAGCGTCGCAAATTACAGGCACACTCGAGCAGACGGTGATTCCGACGCTAGGGGATGCTGCTGCACCAACAGTCAATACGCTTAACGATGATTCAGCAACTGACGCCGCCAATAATGGGAAGGAGCTTGCGAAAAGTGACCCGAGTTATTTAGATGCTGAAGATGATTCCAGTTCGTTACCACCCGATGTGATGGAGAATTCAGAGAGCGTGGGCATAATTGACAGCGATCAGCAACGAGTGGTGATTGAGTCTGATGTTGTGGATGCGCTTTTGGAAGGCAATTCGACCAAAGCCGATACGTCAGTGATTAATAATGCACTTGCTGATGCACAAAACCGCACGGCGCAAACTGTGCCCGTAAGTGAGACTGCCACTGCTGCTGCGCCAACGAAAATCACTTTCTCCTTTGCGAGAGAAGAACTCAAAGCCTTTTCGCCACGCAGCTATACTTTGCAATTAGCGGCAGTCAGTTCGCTTGCTGAAGCACAAAACTTTATTAACACCTACGCGCTGCAAGAAAAGGTGCGTATTTATCCGACAGCACGCAATGATGTGGAGTGGTACATCATCACCTATGGTAATTATCCAACCATCCAGTTTGCGCGTGATGCCGTTGAAACCTTACCGAAAGCGTTGCAATTGCAAGGCCCTTGGGCCAAATCGCTCAGCCAAGTACAGCGAGAGATTGATCGTGCGAAATAACGCTGAGCTTGACGCAAAAATATGTTACATTCCGCAGCCTTATTTCGTGGTTGAAAGATAGAGCAGTAAATGAAGAAGCAGCGTGCCTTTCTTAAATGGGCTGGTGGTAAGTATGGCCTAGTCGAAGAGATTCAACGTCACCTGCCGCCAGCGCGTAAACTGGTTGAACCCTTTGTTGGTGCTGGCTCTGTGTTCCTCAATACTGATTTTGAACAGTATTTGTTGGCCGATATCAATCCTGATCTCATCAACTTGTACAACCTGATCAAAGATCAACCTGAACTGTACATCACCGAATCTAAGCGTTGGTTCACGGCCGATAACAACCGTAAAGAAGCGTATCTCGATATTCGCAAAGAGTTCAATAAAACCGATGACGTACTGTATCGTTCGTTGGCGTTTTTATACATGAACCGTTTTGGTTTTAATGGTTTATGTCGCTACAACAAAAAAGGCGGTTTCAATGTGCCTTTTGGTTCTTACAAAAAGCCTTATTTCCCGCAAGCAGAATTGGAGTTTTTTGCCGAGAAAGCCAAGAAAGCGACCTTTATTTGCGAAGGATACGAAGAGACGTTTCGTCGTGCTCGCAAGGGCTGTGTTGTCTATTGCGATCCGCCATACGCGCCACTCTCTACTACCGCCAATTTTACTTCTTATTCTGGTAATGGCTTTTCATTGGATGATCAAGCCTCATTGGCCGATGTCGCCGAAAAAGCCGCCAATGATCGTGGCATACCGGTACTGATTTCCAATCATGACACTAAGTTAACGCGCCGTTTATATCATGGTGCAGAACTTAACGTGGTCAAGGTTAAGCGCACCATTAGCCGTAATGGAGCAGGGCGCAACAAAGTAGATGAGTTGTTGGCACTGTTCAATACAGCGGAATGCGAAGGTTAACATTTCGCAGTTAAATCGGGTGCCGCGCTAGGATATCTTGGCCAGCTTAGGTAGAATTGCGGGCGAATTTTGCTCATCACGCATTTGCGCCCACTAGCCTAAGAGGTCAGGTATGAAAGATTTCCTAATTGCCCCATCTATACTCTCAGCAGATTTTGCTCGTCTTGGCGAAGATGTTGAGAAAGTGCTTGCCGCTGGGGCAGACGTTGTCCATTTTGATGTAATGGATAACCACTACGTTCCCAACTTGACCTTTGGTGCTCCGATTTGTAAGGCGCTGCGTGACTATGGTGTTACGGCACCGATTGATGTCCACCTGATGGTTAAACCGGTTGATCGCATCATTCCTGATTTTGCCAAAGCAGGGGCTTCGATGATCACTTTTCATGTGGAAGCTTCTGATCACGTTGATCGCACATTGCAATTGATCAAAGAGCACGGATGCCAAGCGGGTGTAGTGCTCAACCCAGCTACGCCACTTGCGCATCTCGAATTTATTATGGATAAAGTGGACCTCATTTTGCTGATGTCGGTTAACCCTGGTTTTGGTGGCCAATCTTTTATTCCGCATACGTTGGATAAACTGCGCGCGGTGCGTCAATTGATTGAGCAATCGGGTCGTCATATCCGCCTTGAAATTGATGGTGGAGTCAAAGTCGATAACATTCGTGAAATTGCACAAGCGGGCGCAGATATGTTTGTCGCAGGCTCGGCTATTTTTGGTCAACCTAATTACCAAACTGTGATTGATGAGATGCGCGCAGAATTAGCCAAAGTGGCGCGCTAAGTCATAATACTGACTACACCTCAATAATCACTACGCAACATACTTATAACGCAACAAGGGGCTTTGTGCCCCTTGTCTATTATTCGGAAGTTAAGATGTCTTTAAGCTCAATTAAATTAATCGCCTTTGATCTCGATGGTACCTTGCTCGACAGCGTGCCAGATTTAGCCGTAGCCGCCGACCAAGCGGTACAATCGTTAGGCTATTCATCAGTATCAGAAATGCAAGTGCGTGATTACGTCGGCAATGGTGCAGATGTGCTGATCGCTCGCTCACTTAGCCAAAGTTTAACCATCAACCCTGATCTTAGCGATGAGATCAAAGCCACCGCTCGTGAGCGTTTTGATGAATTTTATGCCCAAACGGGCCATAAACTGAGCCATTTATATCCCCAAGTGAAAGAAACCTTAGCGCAGCTACACAGTGCTGGATTCACATTAGCTTTGGTGACCAATAAACCGTCTAAGTTTGTACCTGACGTATTGGTACAACATGGTATTGAGCACTTTTTTAGTGATGTGATTGGTGGTGATACCTTCCCGATCAAAAAACCTGATCCAATGGCGCTTAACTGGCTATTGGATAAACATCAACTAACGGCCAAGGAAATGTTGATGGTTGGGGATTCGAAAAACGATATTTTAGCGGCTAAAAATGCGGGTTGTTATTCGTTTGGTTTGACTTATGGCTACAATCACGGTGAGCCCATTTCAGCTTCCAACCCTGATTACGTGGCGGACTGTATCGACCAATTGCTTGATGTGTTGCGAGTTTCAGCATAAAAGTTCACACAATGCGCTAGTAAAATACTCGTCAATGAGTACACTGCATAAACCGCGTTATCGCTAAATCAAGTATCACTTAGCGAATAAGCGCGGTTTTTTTCACAGACATTTTCAGTCTTATCTCATTTTAAGTAGCAAGGAAATCATCCCTATGAGCAAACCCATTGTATTGAGTGGTGTTCAACCGTCAGGTGAACTAAGTATCGGTAACTATTTGGGTGCTCTACGTCAATGGCAACAGATGCAAGATGACTATGATTGTCAATACTGCGTGGTTGACCTGCATGCGATCACGGTTCGTCAAGATCCGAAAGCACTGCATGAAGCCACGTTAGATGCATTGTCAATCTGTCTTGCAGTTGGTGTTGACCCTAAAAAGAGCACGCTATTTGTTCAGTCACACGTACCAGAGCATGCTCAATTGGGTTGGCTTCTCAACTGCTACACGCAGATGGGTGAATTGAGCCGCATGACTCAGTTCAAAGACAAATCAGCACGTTATGCGAACGATGTGAATGCGGGCTTATTCGGTTATCCGGTGTTGATGGCGGCCGATATTCTACTTTATGGCGCGCACCAAGTACCCGTGGGCAGTGACCAAAAGCAGCACTTAGAGCTTGCGCGCGATATCGCGACTCGTTTTAACAACATCTATAGTCCTGAAAAGCCGATCTTCACCATTCCAGAGCCTTACATTCCTCAAGTGAACGCGCGAGTAATGAGCCTGCAAGATGCGACGAAAAAGATGTCTAAGTCAGATGATAACCGTAAGAATGTCATCACTTTGCTGGAAGATCCAAAGTCGATTATCAAGAAGGTTAATAAGGCTCAGACAGATACTGAAACGCCACCACGCATCGCTTTTGATACCGAAAACAAAGCGGGCATCTCCAACTTGATGAGTTTGTACTCTGCGGCGACAGGCAAAAGCTTTGCTGAGATTGAAGCGCAATATCAAGGTGTTGAGATGTACGGCCCTTTCAAGAAAGATGTTGGCGAAGCGCTGGTTGCCATGCTGGAGCCTGTTCAAGCTGAATACGCGCGCATTCGAGAAGATCGCGCGTATCTTGATTCAGTAATGAAAGCGGGTGCAGAAAAAGCCTCGGCCCGCGCTGCGATCACTTTGAAAAAAGCATTTAAAGCGGTAGGGTTTGTCGAGCGTCCTTAGTTTTTCCTGCGACAATCTAACTCCTTTCGCATTAAATAAAGCTAGGTTTTCCTAGCTTTATTTTTTACTTCTGCTTAATAAAATTTGATCTTTCTCTTTGTATTGTAGGCTTAGGTCTACACTTTAAATCATAACCATGATGATGAGTTTTGAACATGAGACGACTGCTGTTATTAGGATTGATGTTCATCTGTAGTGCCGCCGCCGCAGAGCCAGTTCGTATTTGTGTTGGTGATGTGAATGTTTGGCCCCCGTTCACCTATTGGCAGGGAAGCTCGTATCAAGAAAAAGCCGATTCCTTGACTGGCTCAGCCACAACTCTGGTGTTGGACGCATTAAAATCTCACAACATCGATTACCAGTTTTATTTTATGCCTTGGGCGCGAGTCCAACATGAACTGCGCAAGAGCGCGGTCGCTGCGATTTGACATGGGATGCAAGTTATCGTGCAGAAAGGGCTGAGTACAGCTATTTTTCGGTCCCGCTTTATACGATTCAACTCGGTTATTTTACGCTGCCAGACAACCATGAAGATTTAAAAGACCCATCCGTTGATGGCGTATTATGCGGAGTTAATGGCTTTAATTATGAGAATTTTGCACTGTCTAGAGAACCCTCTCTCTATTTAAATTCCGTACAGCAAGCGCTGAATATGCTGCAAAAAGAGCGGTGTGATTGGTTTGTGAGTGAAATTGAACCCATTTATGGTGGAATTCAGTTGGGTCTATATAAAATTGATCGGCCAATCGTTCATCATTTTCTCGCTAGAAACAAGCCGTACCACGTGCAAGTTCGCCGTAGCTTAGAAAATTCGATGCCGCTGTTAAATCAGCTTAATGACTATTTTCTCGATGCGCAGCAAACTGGTCGCGCGCAGGCGGTCTTTGATCGTTACCTCTCTTTTAGTCAGCCACAATAATCAAACTAAGGTGTTTGTCGTGTATGGAGCACCTTGTTTGCTTTTCTTTTTAGAAAAATAAGACTGTTCACCTCACTGCAATATCACTGTCGAAAACCCCCTTTACTTTCTTTGTTGAAAGTTTGCGCTTAGTTCAAGTATTTGCTCTAGCTATGCGATGTTGATCTCGATATGAATGGTGAATGTTTTTATCTTTCATTTAAAAACACAACACTGTACGCGCAAATGGAACCAATCCCCTTTATAAACGTGATTTACAACACCTTGCTTACCACTTCGGTTACAGAGCAGGGAAAGAGGTGAACAATGGAATCGACACGAATTAAACCCTTTGGCCGAACATTACTCGCTGCGGCGATAAGCTCCACATTGGCTGTATCAGCTCAAGCTGAGATTATTATTTCTCAGTATGTAGAAGGCAGCAGCTTCAATAAGGCCATCGAAATTGCTAACACTAGCAATGCATCCGTCAGTTTAGACAATTTCATTTTAGCGAAATCAAGCAATGGCAGTGGGAACTGGGATACACAGTTGCCCCTGACTGGGCGAGTAATTGCCGCGAACGATGTGTTAGTGATTTCTCATGCCAGCGCCAATAGTGCTATCCAAGCGGTGAGTGATGAAAATGATGGCTCGGTGATTAATTTTAACGGTGATGATCCGGTGGCGCTGCTAAACAGTGATGGTAGCGTACATGATGTGTTGGGAGTGATGGGCGGCATTAACTGGGGCAAGAACACCACTTTAGTGCGTAATAGCGATAGCCTCACGCCCTCAGCGGCTTATCAAGCTGCGCAGTGGAGCGCGTTAGGCAAGGATAATATTGAAGGGTTAGGCGCACTCGATGCCGTTGAGCCACCGGCTGAATTTACCTGTACTCAAGAGGGATCTGAACCCACCTTTACCTCTATTCAAGCGATCCAAGGTGAAGGGCAAACCTCTCCTTTTATTAGTGGCTACCCTTACATCACCGACCAAGAATATTTTGTCAAAGGTGTCGTGAGTGCCGTTACCACAGGGTTAACTAAGGGTTTTTATCTGCAAGCGTTGGAAGATGATTACAACTTAAATACCTCTGAAGGTTTGTTTGTTTTTACCGATCAATCAAGTTCAAGTTTAAAACCGGGAGATGTGGTTTGTGTGAAAGGTAAAGTACAGGAGTATTACAACCTCACACAGCTTAAAGTCGAAAACAACCAATGGCTAAAACAAGGTGAGCAAGAGGCTCCACAAGCGACCGCGATAGAGATTTTGCCCACCGATGAGAACTTTGAGCACACATTAGAGCGTTATGAAGGCATGTTGGTAAAAACCACACCAGAGCTGGATATGCGTGTGACGCGCACCTTTGGTTATGACTATGCTTCTCGTCGCAATAACATGGTGTTAGCGCAAGGTCGTATTAACATGCAGCCGAACCAGCTATTCGCTGCG
The DNA here is from genome assembly GCF_963875615.1 of Vibrio sp. V09_P4A23P171. Taxonomy (NCBI): domain Bacteria; kingdom Pseudomonadati; phylum Pseudomonadota; class Gammaproteobacteria; order Vibrionales; family Vibrionaceae; genus Vibrio; species Vibrio sp. V09_P4A23P171. Next base: position 122,859 of record NZ_CAWNMR010000055.1, on the reverse strand, counting down.
GGCTCTGAGCAAGCCAAACAGCAGAGCATCGAAAACGCGCAGCGCCGCTTGTTTATTGAATCAGATGCGAAAGCCGCCGATGGCCAAATTCCGTACTACCCAGAGTTTGGTCGCAGTGATATTGATCAAAATGGTTCGACGGAAGATTACATCCGCATTGATGACAGCATCATAGGTTTAGAAGGTGTGCTCTCATACGGTTACAACGAATATCGTCTGATTGTGACCAATTCGCTCAATCAAGAGAATTTCGTGCGCAATGATCCTCGCAGCGAGAAACCGGATATCGATGAAGGTGATCTGCGCATTGCCACATTCAACGTGCTTAACTATTTCAACTCGCCGTTTGGCGGTGATGCAAATCAGCATGGTGATAATCGTGGTGCTAATAACCTTGCAGAATTTGAACTGCAGCAAGCGAAGATCGTCAATGCGATTGTACGTTTGGATGCCGATATTGTCGGTTTGATGGAAATTGAGAATAACGGTTTCGGTGCAGGGTCGGCAATTGCGCAATTGGTCAATCAGATCAACAGCCAGATCTCGGATAAGAAAAAGCATTACCGTTTTGTCGCGATTGACTCAAATAATGATGGAGTGACCGATGAACTTGATTCTATTGGCACGGATGTGATCACCACAGGAGTGATTTATCGTGAAAAAGTAGTGAAGTTGACAGAGAATCGTGTAATTCCAATGCCAAGCCAGCAAGCACCAGAAGTGTTGGATGACAAAGGCAAAGTGATTGAAGATGGTAAAAATTACCAGCGTGACACGCTTGCACCGACCTTCAAAGTTAAAGGTGGCAATGAGAAAATTACCGTCGCGGTTAACCATCTAAAATCCAAGGGTTCGGCATGTTGGGAAGATGCTGCACCAGTTGAACAAGGTGGGCAAGGCGGCAAAGATCTTGATTTTCAAGGTGCATGTGAACAATTCCGTGTCGCAGCTGCAGTTGCTTTAGGTGAAGCGTTACAAAAAATAAAAGGGCATAAAGTCATTTTGGGTGATATGAACTCTTACGGTATGGAAGACCCGATGCTTGTATTGACCGACTACAGCCCAGAGAAGTATGGCAAAACCATTCGTGCGGCACGTAACACTTACATTGCAGGTACTCCTCAATTTGGTGATGATGGCGCGTTGATTACTCACAATTATGGGTACCTTAACGCTGTGGCGATAAAACACCCAGAGAGCTGGAGTTACTCATTTAATGATGAAGTTGGCGCACTGGATCATTTGCTGGTCAGCAAAAGTTTGAAAGGCAAAGTAGTGGATGCGACCGATTGGCACATCAACGGTGGTGAATCGACACTGTTTGATTACAACAGTGAATTCAAAGGTGATTTGCCCAAATATCAAGATCATTTCCGCGCATCTGATCATGATCCTGCCGTGTTAGAACTGAACATCTACGGCGGTTCATTCGGCCTAGGAGCACTCTTCTCATTACTCGGCTTTGGTATGTGGCGACGTCGTCGTTAAGGCTTAAAGTGCGCCCCGTTAACTGACGGGGCGTTTTTGTTTTGCTCAAGCTCGGATTTTTTCAATTAAATAATCAATAAATAGCCTTACTCGTGGCGCAAGGTGGTGACGGCTCGGGTAAAGAATGTTCATGGTGTTATCTGATAGATAATAATCTGGAAAAAGCCTGACGAGGTTAGGATCATTGATTTCGTCAGCAAGAAAATTGGCAATCAAGCCGATCCCCATGCCTTGTTGTACCATTGACATCGCACCAAGCGGCGCATTGCAGATATGTTTAGGGCGGGTTTTGATGTTGCATCTCACTCCCTTTGGATTGATTAGCGTGACTTTATCTTGAGGAAGATTCAATAAAGTTAACGCAACCCATGGGTGCTGCTCTAAATCTCGTAGTTTCCTTAATAAAGGTGCACTAGCTAAGTATTTTTTACTGGCGTATATCCCCATTTTAAAAGGCATTAGTTCGCGGCCAACCATTGAGCAAGATGTCAGTTCACCCATTCTGATCAGCACATCTAATTGTGTGGCTACTGGATCTTGTAAACCATCTTCGAGTTGAATATCAAACAGCACATTGGGGTAACTCTCAGAAAATGTTGAAATCAGCGGACTTAAAATATAGCTGCCGACATCAATGGTTGTACCGATCCTAATCACGCCTGCCACATCGGTAGAAAAATGCTGGACGGCCCGTAGCGCGTCTTCTGCCAGCGGTAAGAGGCCATTGGTATGTTGATAAAATGCGTGCCCTTCAGTCGTTAGGCTAACTTTACGGGTAGAGCGATGCAGTAAACGTACGTTAAGATGTGATTCTAGCAAGCGAACTTGCTCGCTCACTTTCGATTTTGCTATGCCTAACGATTCACCAGCCGAGGTAAACGAACCGTATTCAACCACTTTATTAAAAATGGCAATACGTTTTAACTCACTCAACATAATTGTTCCCTTATTGGTAACCTTTCGTTCTTGTTTTGTTATCTAGTCAACCTTTGTCATTCATCAAATAATGACAGCTCTAATTAGAGAGATATAAATCATTTTGGTTTCCTTTAAATACGGGTAAATAATAAATTTCTTCTGAATGATGGCACTATTGAGATATCTATTCCTAAATAAACTGGGATTAATAATTAAATTGGCAATGTCAATCTTATAAATATCAATGTTGTGTAAATATTTTTAATATTATCCAACCGAATTTTCGAAAATGATGGATGCAATGTTGTTTTATTTCTAACGTTTTATTAAAAATTAATTTAAAGGAACGGGTGATGAATTATCAGGTCACGAAGCTCCATCCTTTTGGAGTAAAAATAGAAGCAAATGGATTAAAAATTTCCATTAGCGAAGTACCAATAGCACTACTGCGTAAACTATTTATTGAGCATCAGTTGGTATTGATACGTGGATTTAAAGCCTTTGAACAGGCCGAGCAATTTGCGGAATATTGCGAGCAATGGGGAGAGATCAGTATTTGGCCATTTGGCAAAGTGTTAGATTTAATTCAAAAAGATCAGCCAAAGGACCATATTTTTGATAGTAGCTATATGCCGCTGCATTGGGATGGCATGTTCCGTCCTCAAGTGCCTGAATATCAGATATTTCAATGTGTTCAGGCGCCATTGCCAGCACAAGGCGGCCGGACGACCTTCACTCATACAACCAAGGCGCTACAGAACGCAACCGAACAGCAGCGCTCATTGTGGCGAAAAGTCACGGGGCACTACCAGCGAGAGATGGAGTTCTATTGCAGTCACACCATTTCCCCGATTATTGCTCAACATCCCTATCTCTCATACGAGGTCATTCGTTACGCCGAACCACATTTCGCTGAACGTGGCGATCTGCTAAACCCACCAAATGTGACCTTTAGTGGTATTGATAGTGAGCAAATAGCTGAGTTCCACCGTAGCTTACGTGACGCACTGTATGACCCTCGTCATTTTTATGCTCACGAGTGGCAAAATGATGATGTGGTCATTACGGATAACTTTAACTTACTGCATGGTCGAGAAAGCTTTTTATCACATACCCCACGTCATATCCGTCGAGTTCAGGTGCTAAGCGATCCACCGTTTGATAACCCAAGTTTGGAGTCTTACCGATGAGTGATTACCACACTGATATTATGATCGTTGGAGCAGGCCCTGTTGGGCTTATGTGCCACTATTTAGCGCAGCGCTGCGGTCTGAACTCACAAATTATTGATAAATCTAATGGACCACTGGTGGTCGGACGGGCCGATGCGCTTAATGCTAGAACTCTGCAGTTACTTGATATAGTTGACTTATTTGAGCCACTTTACGTGCAAGGCAAACCCTGTAATACCAGTTCGGTATGGGCTGATGGTCAATTTTTGTCACGCCAGTCTCATTGGTGGACAGCGCTGCAAGGCTGCTTCTATCCTCACTTTCTGATGTTGGGGCAAGCACATATTGAAAAAGCGCTAGATAGTGCAGTCAAAGCGCAGAACGCGGCCGTGCGCCGTGGTTTATCTGTGGTCGATATCACTGTTGATGAGCAAGGCTGCGTGACGGAACTGAGCAGTGGCGAGCGAGTTCGTTCACGTTACGTGATTGGTGCAGACGGTGGGCGCTCTTTTGTACGTCAGCATTTTTCGATTCCATTTGAAATCGAGAGACCAGAAATTATCTGGGCGGTGATTGATGGTGTTATTGAGTCAGATTTTCCGAAAGTGCCAGAAATCATCGTATTTCAGGCTGAGACGTCAGATGTCGCCTGGATTCCACGTGAAGGTGATTTGGATCGTTTTTATATCCGTATGGACACCGAAGAGTTTACTCAGCAAGAGGTTATTGCGCGCATTAACCGAGCAATGTCGCCGCATTCACTGACGTTTAAGCAGGTTGAGTGGTTTTCTTATTTCTCGGTTAAGGAGTCTGTTGCAGAACGGTATGACCACCAGCAACGGGTATTTCTAGCAGGAGATGCCTGCCATATACATTCGGTCAATGGCGGCCAAGGGCTCAATACCGGAGTTGCTGACGCGTTCAATTTGATCTGGAAGCTCAATATGGTGTTGCGTGGTCAGGCATCACCTACGCTGCTGGACAGTTATCAGGCTGAGCGCCAACCAGTGGCTCGCAGCGTGATTGAAAGCTCTGGTGCATTGGTGCGTGCGACTAAATACTCAGAACGAGGAACCCATGCGGAGGACTATGTACAAATCGTTGAACAGCGAGCTGGTAACATCACAGGTATGGGCATTGGGTATGGCAATGGCAATGGTGGCTTAAACGGTTCTAGAGTGTATGACTTTGAGATGCATAGCGATCAGCAGAGTTGCCGCTTTTATCAATGGCTAGATTACCGCTCCTTTACGCTTCTGTTGACTGGCGATGCGGAGTTACCATCCGAAATTCCTCCGTTTGTGCGTTGCCTTCATCTGTACGATCAGGCGAAGCCTGGGCAGTATTGGAGTGAGAGTTCATTCTACCAGGGGCAGGCTTTACTGATCCGCCCTGATGGTTATATTGCGGCTTTCGCGTCGCTTGCGCACGCGGCTGAACTGTTAGCTGGCCTATAAACTTTTTAACCGAGAGTGAAGGCCGAGGGTTCTGCATCATTCCGTCAATGGTCTTCGCTTTTAATAAGGAAACACTATGCTTGATCATCAACAGCAGCAATGTGTGGATAATATTGCTTTTATTTTATTAGACCAATTATTAGCACAAACAGACGCCACTTTTAGTGGGTATCAGAAGTTAAAAACGCAGATAGCTCAGTGTGTCATTGAAAACAAAGTCATTACATTATTACTACCCGCCTTTCCATGTAAAACGAATAACCTAGATAAGGTATTAGGTTATAAGCCTGACTTGGGTGAATATCGAGTTTTACAAAAATTTGTTAATGCCATTCGTGATATTCAATCTGTCTATTCTCCAGGAGTGATGTTTTACATTTTTTCTGATTATCATACATTTTCTGATTATATTAATGTCGATTTAGAACATCATTACACTTATTCTGATGAATTACGGAATATGGTGGAAAATATGAACGCCAGTGATTGTCTCAAAATTATCAACTTTGAGCACTTCTCTGCGTTTGATGACTTAAATGAATATCAATATTTCAATGGATTAAAGCAGCGCTTTGGTGATGCGGAATATGAGCGTGATTTTGCACGTCTTAAACAGCATGATAATGCAATGCACCATACCTATCTGGGCTTGAAAAAATTCATGCATCAGGATCAGAAATATGCGCTTGCTCCGCTGAGTTATAAGAAGCGACGTGAGCGCCTAGCCCTTATGGCTAAGGGAATGATGGTGCAAGGACGTGCACTCGATAATTTCCTCAATACTCATTTGAGCCACGCTATCCGTCTCAGCATTCATGAACACCCAATGCAAGGCAAAAAATATTCGCTGTTTCTTTTTGATGAGCGATCGTTTAAGACACCTTGGCATACTTGTGTTTTATTTGATGCTTGCCACGGAGAATTTATTATTGATACGCAGGCCAATCACAAACAACGTGAAGGCGTGATTATTCCCGTAATGCATCAAGGAACGCTGTGGTGTTTACTGCGTTTCAATATCGAAGACGCTAACGAGGCACAGTTGATGCGTGAGGTAAAAGCCACTCTACAAGCAGAGCAGTTTGGCCTGACGTTAGAGTCACACCATGGATGCTCACTGACCGCGCTACCGCAGGCTCAAGTGAGCCAATTGGTGAAGGCGTTCTCTGCTGTCTGTTTAAAAGGCTTTGGCCCGTTGCCTCAAGCTTCATTTTGGTCTTCGTGGTTTGCCGGAAATCATGCTCTGCTTCCGGAAGAATATGTTCGGAGTAGTACATTAGCAGAGCCCAGTTGGTACGGGCTCAAAACACCGTCAACGAGCATATCGCGTCGCTATTCTTATACTGACATGACTCCTGATGAATGGGCGATTTACTGTTCATCTGCTCCGCTGAAGGTTAACTTACTGGATGCCTCACTGGCTGCGTTGTGTCTTAATGGTCAAGCAAGTGGTTGGCTGAAAAATACCATTGTGCAGTACGATGATATGGCTGCTTATCCTGTGATTATGTCGGGGGATTGGGGAATGAATTTACGCTGGAGCCCATCATTGGCGAAGCATATATCGTCGTCGACTGAAATTGACAATATCAATCAAGTAGCCAATGTTTTAACTCCTATTCTTGAACGTTCACAAGTACAGCATGTTTTTGATTTACAACTTGGCGATATATTACTGGTGAATAACCACACCGTACTTCGTTATGGCGTGTTATCCGAAACAGAATTAGCGGTGCGTCAGCCTTATTCGGTAAATTCCCCTTGGCAGCCTCATAACAAACAACCAAGTAGTGAGCATTTACAAGAAAGCCCTGCTTAAATAAACGACATTTTTAGGAAATAAGCATGAAGAGCCAAGTAAGCGGATTACTTGGCTTTATTTTTATGGATCATTAACTATGGGATAGATTTATTTTATCGTTGTTTCCATTCTCTTATTCGACCATACGATGAGAAGTGTTACTTTCAAATGAGAGCAAGTAAAATAATGATCACAACCGAACTGGTTACATAATGAACGAATGTGCAAATAGTGTATTTAGTACAGAATCGATAACTTCTTGCCTTTCCAAACCAGTATTGCACAATAGCGCCTCTCGCTGACTTTTACCCAGAGCGTTTTAATTCACATGCTACTTATCATCGATAACTACGATTCCTTTACCTACAACTTGTACCAATACTTCTGTGAGCTGGGAGTTCAAGTGACGGTGGTGCGTAATGATGAAATCGATATCGCTGGCATTGAAGCGCTCAGCCCAACGCATCTGGTGATTTCCCCTGGGCCTTGCACGCCGAATGAGGCGGGAATTTCACTGGCCTCGATTGAACATTTTGCGGGTAAACTTCCTATCTTAGGAGTCTGCCTTGGGCATCAAGCCATTGCGCAAGTGTTTGGCGGGCAAGTGGTGCGAGCCAAAAAGGTGATGCATGGTAAAACCTCACCGATCCAACACACCAACCGTGGCCTCTTTCTAGGGCTCAATAACCCGTTAACCGTTACTCGCTACCACTCATTGGTGGTCAAAGCTGATTCTCTTGCGGACTGTTTTGAGCTCACCGCTTGGACTCAACAGGCCGATGGTTCGATGGACGAAATCATGGGTTACCAACATAAAACACTGCCAATTGATGCCGTGCAGTTTCATCCTGAATCAATTAAAACAGAACAGGGCCATCAACTGCTCGCAAATTTTTTGCGCCGTTGAATCATTCTCAACCGGACTGCGATCACCTTTCTTAACATTTCCTTCATCATTTCTGCTGTTTTTTATCTTTGAAATATTATGCACCATACATCCTGTTGGAATGAGGGATAGCTTGTCGCCTCAAGGCCTTGTTGTGCTTATTCATATTATTTATAAAAAAGTGCTTCATAAAAGAGGTGACTTAATGCATAAATAATCATAAGTAGTGACGATTGTCGGTGGTTCTACCGATCTAAAAGAATAAATCACTATTGAAATGGTTAATAATTTGTAAATACAATGCTGCATTAGCTAAAAAGCAAAACAATATCTTCCACTCAAGCGTTTAATAGGAAGATCGCAATCTGCTTGGCATGCGGTATCAAGAGGGAATGTGTAATGACAGTGGAAAATAGTGTAGATCGCAGTCTGTTTGATGAGGTGATGGTCCCTTGTTATAACCCGATGGAAATGATTCCAGTTAAAGGGCAGGGCTCTCGAGTGTGGGATCAACAAGGTCATGAATACATCGACTTTGCTGGCGGTATTGCGGTGAGTTGTTTGGGCCATTGTCATCCGGCGATGGTTGATGCGATTACCAAGCAAGCCAATAAGTTGTGGCATCTCAGTAACGTGATGACTAATGAGCCTGCTTTACGCTTGGCGAAAAAATTAACGCAAGTTAGTTTTGCTGAAAAGGTGTTTTTTGCTAACTCCGGCGCGGAAGCTAATGAAGCGGCGCTCAAACTGGCGCGTCGCTGGGCAGCAGATGTCCATGGCGAACAGAAATCAGAAATCATCGCCTTTAACCAAGGCTTCCACGGCCGTACTTTCTTTACAGTGACGGTCGGGGGGCAAGCGACTTATTCCGATGGATTTGGTCCTAAACCTGCGGATGTTACCCACCTACCGTATAACGATATTGAAGCGTTGCAAGCGCACATCTCTGATCGCACTTGTGCGGTAATGATGGAACCCTTGCAAGGCGAGGGTGGCATTGTGTCGCCTTCGGCTGAGTTTGTCCAAGCCGTGCGTGAATTGTGCAATAAGCACAACGCCCTGTTGATCTTTGATGAAGTGCAAACCGGTAATGGCCGCACTGGTGAGTTCTATGCTTATCAAGGATTGGGCGTCACGCCGGATATTTTAAGTACCGCGAAATCACTCGGTGGCGGCTTCCCTATTGGCGCTATGCTCACCACAAACGAATTAGCCGCGCATTTTAAAGTGGGCACTCACGGTTCGACTTATGGTGGCAACCCACTGGCTTGCGCGGTAGCGGAAGCGGTAGTTAATGTGGTTAGCCAGCCAGAAACCTTGGCTGGCGTGAAAGAGCGTGAAGCGCTCTTTCGTGAAGGATTGGCTAACATTAATGAGAAGTACCACATTTTTAGTGAAATCCGTGGTAAAGGTCTACTGCTTGGCGCGGCATTAAATGAGCAGTGGCAAGGTCGCGCTCGCGATATCCTACAAGCCGCGGGCAAGCAAGGTTTACTGGTGTTGGTTGCGGGTATGAACGTGGTTCGTATGACGCCTTCATTAGTGATCACCAAACAAGAAATAGAAGAAGGCTTAGCAAGATTAGATAAAGCTATTGCATCACTCATGTAGTGAAAAAGCCTAGCAGCCCAAGGTAGGATGCCTTGGGCCACTTCAAGCATCTGGAGGGAAGTATTGATGCTAGTTGTTCGCCCTATCGCAATGTCGGACTACGATGCGCTACACACATGCGCTATTGAATCCGGTCACGGGTTTACATCACTACCCGTGAATGAAAAGCTCTTAACCAACCGTATTACTCATTCTGAATACAGCTTCGCTAAACCCGACGTCTCAGAGCCAGGAGATGAAGGTTACCTGATGGTCGGTTTTGATTCTGAAACCGGTGAGGTAGCAGGGACGACTGGCGTTGAAGCATCGATTGGCCATGACGTGCCGTTCTATTCTTATCACATCAGCACGATCGTGCATTCGTCGCCTAAGCTGAAGGTCAACAATACCGTCAAGTTGCTTACTTTTGGCAATAACTACACTGGATGCAGTGAAATTTGTACGCTTTTTTTACGTCCAGATTTTCGTCAAGGGTTGAATGGGCGTTTGATGTCGAAATGCCGTTTTCTGATGATGGCGGAACACCCACATCGTTTTTCTAAAACCATCTTTGCTGAAATGCGTGGTGTGTCTGATGCCGAAGGCAACTCGCCCTTTTGGCAATGGCTGCAAGAGCATTTTTTCTCGATTGATTTCACTATGGCTGATTATTTAACCGGCATTGGTAAAAAAGGGTTTATTGCTGATCTGATGCCCAAACTGCCGATTTACGTCAACTTATTGAGTAAAGAGGCACAAGCGGTGATTGGTCAAGTGCATGACAATACCCGTCCAGCGTTAACGCTACTCGAGCGCGAAGGATTCACCTGCCGTAACTATGTAGACATTTTTGATGCAGGTCCAACGGTTGAGTGTGATTTGCGCAATATCGAATCCGTACGTCATTCGGTGCGAGCTAAAGTGGAAGTGGCCGAGCATTCAAGCTCGCAAGATTATCTTATCTGCAATAGCTCGTTTGAAAACTTTCGTGCTACTGCTGCAAAAGGTGCTTATAACCGCGAAACGGAAACGGTGATCATCTCACCTAAAGTGGCGCAAGCTCTATTGGTTGATAGTGGTGATTTTGTTCGAATTTTGGCGCAGTAAAATAGGTACATTGGAAGGTAAGGATTAACAGATGACTCAGTGGATTGCAGGTGAATGGTTAGCTGGACAAGGCGAGGCAATGCTTTCGCTTAGTCCCTATAACAATGAGACGATTTGGCAGGGCGATAGCGCCACACCCGCGCAAGTAGAAGCTGCGGTAACGGCGGCAAGAGTCGCATTTATAGAATGGAAAAAACGTCCTTTTGTTGAGCGTGAGCAATATGTCTTAGCCTTCGCTGAAAAAGTGAAACAGCGCAGTGAAGAGCTTGCGCAGATCATCGCCAAAGAGACAGGAAAGCCACTCTGGGAAACGCGTACTGAAGCGGCAGCGGTGGCGGGTAAAATCGCTATATCCATTCGAGCTTATCATGATCGCACTGGTGAAAACACACGCGAAGCAGCGGGTAATCAACTGGTATTGCGTCATCGTCCATTGGGCGTTCTTGCGGTTTTTGGTCCGTATAATTTCCCTGCCCACCTGCCGAATGGTCATATTGTGCCTGCACTTTTAGCGGGTAATACGGTTGTATTTAAACCTTCAGAGCAGACTCCGTGGACAGGTGAGTTTGTGATGAAGTTGTGGCAAGAAGCAGGCCTACCTGCGGGTGTACTTAACCTAGTGCAGGGCGCGAAGGAAACGGGTATTGCGCTTGCTCAGGCCAAAGGCATTGATGGCCTTCTTTTTACTGGCAGCGCCAATACAGGTCATTTACTCCATCGCCAGTTTGCTGGGCAGCCGGGGAAAATGCTGGCTTTAGAAATGGGCGGCAACAACCCAATGGTTATCTCTAAGCAGTATGGCGAGCTTGATGCGGCAGTGTATACCATTATTCAATCCGCATTTTTAAGTGCAGGCCAGCGCTGTACCTGTGCGCGGCGTCTTTATGTTCCAGAGGGAAATGAAGGCGATCGATTGCTTGAAAAGCTGGTCAGTGCCACTCAAAAATTGCGTATTGATCACCCCTTTGCTGAGCCAGCACCTTTTATGGGGCCACAAATATCACAAGCGGCGGCGCAGTTCATTCTTGCTGCTCAGGACAATTTACGCGCCTTGGGTGGCGTCAGCTTGCTGGCCGCGACACCTTTGCAGGCGGCGTTTGTCACTCCGGGCATTATTGATGTCACCGCAGTTAGCCAATTGCCTGATGAAGAGTATTTCGGACCATTGTTACAAGTCGTGCGTTACCAAAGCTTAGAGCAAGCGGTACAACTGGCAAATGAGACTCGCTTTGGTTTATCGGCAGGCTTAGTGTCGACCAATGATGCCGAATGGGACTACTTTGTCGATCATATCCGCGCTGGCATTGTTAATCGTAATCGACAATTAACCGGAGCCAGTGGTGATGCACCGTTTGGTGGGCCGGGAGCGTCGGGAAATTTAAGACCAAGCGCCTATTACGCGGCCGATTACTGCGCATACCCAATGGCATCAATGGAAGGCCGTTCGACAGAACTGCCTGCCACGCTTAGCCCCGGGGTTGAGCTATAGCAGTAAACTTTATCTAAAACCCCATGCCTACTAGCATGGTTTAAACCGAGCACAGACAAGGAGGCGTTATGACGCCAACCGTTTTATTTCAATCATTATGGAATGACTACATTCAGCGCCTTTGCCCTTCTGCCGACAAAGTCCATCACTTGCTTCAAGAAGAGGAAGCGTTGATTAATGACCATATTGCGTTGCGAACCTTCAATGTTGCGCCATTAGGTATTGAAACGCTGGCTAAGCCTTTTCTTGCCTTAGGCTACGTTGCCTGTGGTGATTATGTGTTTGAAAGTAAGAAGCTGGTAGCGAAGCACTATGAACACCCTGATCCGACTCAGCCTAAAGTATTCATAAGCGAGCTGAAAGTGGAAGAGTGCTCACCTGCACTCCAAGCCATTGTGGAGAAGCTGGTACATCAAGTCGATAGCAATAAATTAAACAGCAGTGACTTTTTATATGGCGGTCGTCTATGGCAACTAAGCTACAGCGATTATTTGCAGCTTGCCAACGAAAGTGAATACGCCGCTTGGTTGGCGGCGCATGGCTATGGCGCAAACCATTTCACTGTTAGTGTTAATCAACTGCAGGCGTTTAATGAAGTGAAAGCGGTCAATGATCACTTACGCCAAGTGGATTTTACCATCAATGAAAATGGTGGAGAAGTGAAAGGTACACCTGATGTGCTGCTTGAGCAGTCGTCGACCATGGCCGATAAAGTACCGGTGCAATTTACGGAAGGGGTGGAGGTGATTCCCGGTGGATTCTATGAATTTGCCAAACGCTATCCAATGGCCAACGGTGAACTCTATAGCGGTTTTGTGGCGGCCTCTGCAGATAAGATATTTGAAAGCACAAATAGCTAACAATAAGGGCTGATTAAGACACAGGCCAGTGGCATTACCTCCACTGGCCTTTTTTACAACAAAAGTAGCTTAGATTTAAGGTGTGTAAACCACTTTGACTTGGTCTGTGACTTCGCTTGAGTCGATATAACCAATTGCTGCTGCATTTTGGCTCACTTCAGCGATAGCTGCGGCACTTGAAGCAACGGTTTTGGGTGGGTTAGCTTTGCCAGTAAAAACCAATTTTGCCCAATAAGCTTGTAGCTGAGACTCTGATTTATTCGTGACCTTTTCGTGAAACTCAATGCGTATCGGCGTGCCATCAGCGTACTCAATCACAATCGGTTCAGTGCCATTCGGGAGCTGTTTTAATTTGCCTAAAAATAGCTTTTTCACATCACTATCGCTTAGTTGGTCAACACCACTAAGGTTACTTATCACAACAGGTGCAGAGAATGCAGACAATGACAAGGTCGATAAGCTCAAGAGCATTAAGATAGTTTTAATCATTCTGCACTCCTTAAAAAACGCCATCAAGGCGAATAGAGTAAATCAAAGAGTCATCTTCTAATGCTTTGCCTGTATTGCCAAAGTTAGTACTACCGATGAGGCCTGAGGTATCACCAAAATTATCGATCATAGTGACATCTGCTTTAATGGATAAGTTAGAGAGCAAATCATAACGGACACCGGCGGAGTATGCATTACGCTCTGCATCGAACAACCAAGCGCTTGGAATATTGGCTGTGCCAGTATTGATCAACTTACCGATGCGCTCGTCGTCATCTTTGGTTCTGAGTGTTGCTACGCTAACATAAGGCACCCAAGACTGAATCCGATAACCTAAGGTTGCATACGCGGAGTCGACATCTGAATATTGCCCTTCGACTTCGGTACGAGTTAGCTCTGTGACAAAGAGCAGTGAGCCATTGTCATAGCTTAAGCCTGTACCATAGAATTTAGCGATAGTATCTGGAGCGACAACTTGTTTAAATACGCTGTGTCCTGATGTGATTTTTGTCGTGCCGTAGACGGCTCGTATGGTTAGATAATCGTAATTCCAACCTAGACTGGCGCCATACATATAGTTGTATTCTGTATTATTGTCAGACGTTTTACTTTGGCCTGCAAAGGCTTGTAAGTAGAGGGTTGACTCATCCATTTCCACGTCATAGGCGATATCACCGCCTAAGTAAGAGTTGAATGGCACATTGCCATAAACTTCAACCGGCGGGCGAGACCAGGGCTGAGCAAAGCCTACATCAATATAATCAGAGTACATATAGAGAGGTACACGCAACTTACCCGCTCTGACGGTAACGTAGTTATCAAATGTGTGTTTGAGATAAGCCCATTCTATGTCGGGTGAGAAGTCATCACTGCCACGTGCGATTAACTGAGTGACGAAACTGGTTTTATCCGCCAAACTAAACTCGGCTTGAAGCCCAACTAAACTCAGTTCATCAAAGCTATAACTGTCTCTGGAACTTGCATAGCCTAGCTTGTTACTCGAACGAGTCACTCCCACACTAAAGAACCCATTGAATTTGATACTGTCTTGCCAGCTACTGCTGGATGAGCTTTTCAGTATCGCCAATTCATTTTCTAGCTGCGAAACTCGTGCTTCAACCGATTCGTCGGCGATACTAAGCCCGGGTAATAGCATTAGGGCAGGGTAAAGGCTGTATTTTGCTTTTATCATGATTACTCCTATGTATCGAAAATGGCATCATGCCGTTCACTTTCACATACTGCAGAGAGTGAGTTTTACTGAGAATTTAAACTTTATATTGTCGAATAACATCGCTGAGGTTTTGTGTGACGCTTTGGATGTCCGTACTGATCCCATCCAGTGCTCGAGAGCCGTCAGACACTGATCGGGAGATTTCATCCATATCTTGTATGTTGTCGAAAATGATTTTTGAAGTGCGGTTTTGTTCTTCTGTCGCGGCGGCAATTTGTTGGTTGAGCTGAACAATACTTTTAACTTTCTCCGTGATATTGACCAAAGCTACTCCAGATTGCTCAGACTCAGATACTGTATTGGAGGCACTTTGTTGCCCTTTGGTCATGGCATCCACAACTAATGATGAGCCCTTTTGTATTTTTTCAAGAACTTGTTGAATTTCTTCAGTAGAGGATTGAGTGCGAGAGGCTAAAGTCCGAACTTCATCGGCAACTACGGCGAACCCTCGCCCTTGCTCACCAGCTCGAGCAGCTTCTATCGCGGCATTTAAGGCAAGTAAATTCGTTTGCTCGGCAATGCTGCGGATAGTGTTTAAGATCACTCCCGCATTATTGGTATAAGATTCGAGCTCATTTACCACTTGAGCGGCTTGGTTGACGTCTTTGGCTAAGTGTTCAATCGAGACAATCGTGCTTTCTACAACTGCGCTGCCAGTTTGCGCCGTATCATTTGCTGAAGTGGCTTCTGAAGAAGCGAATGCTGCATTTTCAGCAATAGAGGTCACGCTATCGGAAAGAGAGTTCACCGCAGAAGAGACCGATTGCATGATGTTTTCTTGAGAGCGAACTTGTTGTGACGTGTTGGAACTGGTACTAGAAAGCCGTGATGAAACACTTTCTAAAGTGGCAATGGTTTCACGAGTTGAATTTAAACTTTTATGTATTTTAGAAATGAATTGGTTAAACCAATATACTAAATCGGCTACTTCATCACGGCCATTATAATTAATACGAACCGTGAGGTCGCCTTCCCCTTCGGCTATTTCTCTTAGCGATCCGGTGACTTGTTCAATTGAGCTAACTACGCTTTTTATTACGACCAATGCCACGATAATTAAGACGAGAATAGTTACCGCCCCTAAACCTATGCCGATGTGAATGGAACGTTGAGCCGATGAAATCGTCTCCTCTACGGTTTGATTGAAATCGACATTACTGGCTTCAACTAACGCTTTAAATTCACTATTTAATTGTTCTAAAAATTCGTTCGACTGTTTTGCTCTGGCAGGTAAAGTCGCAAAATCTGTGCTGCCATCAATAAGTGATGCTGCAATATCAAACGCAATTTCTTGATAGCTATTGAGTAATCTCTTTAGGTTCTCAACGAGAGCCGCGTGTTGAGGTGACACTCTTTTTAAATTATTGAGCTCCTCATTGATTAAGTTTAAGTAGTTTTTAGCGCTGTCCATCAGTTCATCATCACCAGTGCTAACCGCAGTTTGCAGTGCTTGGTCTAGATTTTTTATAGTATTGCGAGCATTAGTTACTGAGCTTAATGCGGGGAAATATTCATCGCGTATCTGCTCAATACTGAGTTGAGTCTGGGTTTGAACTTGGTATTGTTGAAATAAAAATACGGCAAACCCGACAATGGCAATAATAGATAGAATTCCTACCTTATGCTTTATTTTTAATTTATGAGCAATATCCATATTTCCCACCATTCACATCGAGATTATTACGTACTATGTCAATACGTTAGGTATTTTTATCTGTGAAATTAGTATAGTTCAGATTTTTTTAAGTGATGAACGGATGAGAGATAATTTAAGCGAATGGAAATAATTCAAAGAGTTGGCGAAATAAAAAAAAGAGCCAGTAAAACTGGCTCTTTAATCAAGGTGTTTGTGTTTGAGAATTAACGAGTTCCGTACACCACGATAGTTTTACCGTGGGCAGAAATTAAATTCTGCTCTTCGAGCATCTTCAAAATACGTCCCACAGTTTCACGAGAACAGCCTACAATTTGGCCGATCTCTTGACGGGTGATTTTGATTTGCATGCCATCTGGGTGCGTCATTGCATCAGGTTGTTTCGCTAGGTTGAGTAGCGTTTGTGCAATACGACCCGTCACGTCTAGGAAGGCTAAATCACCCACTTTTTGACTGGTGACTTGTAGACGTCGAGAAATTTGTGCAGACAGACGCATTAAGATGTCTGGGTTCACTTGGATAAGCTGACGGAATTTCTTAAATGAAATTTCCGCAACTTCACAAGGAGATTTTGCACGAACCCAAGCAGTACGCTCTTGGTCTTCTTCGAATAGACCAAGTTCACCGATAAAGTCACCTTGGTTTAGGTAAGAGAGGATCATCTCTTTACCTTCTTCGTCTTTAATCAATACCGCTACCGAGCCTTTGACGATGTAGTACAGCGTCTCTGCTTTTTCGCCCGCATGAATCAACGTGCTTTTCGATGGGTATTTATGAATATGACAGTGTGAAAGAAACCACTCTAGTGTTGGATCGGTTTGAGGTTTACCTAGAACCATAATATCTCACTTCCTCTGCAGGGTACGCTTGCCGCTTTCCATATTGTAGCTAAGCCTAAAATAAGCTTACTAGGATAAGAGCACTTTCCAAATGCTGCAAGCTAACTTGTGTTTCGGTTAAGGATAGTATCCTTTTTCAGAAACGATTTCTTGATTTTAATCGTGTCAGTGGCATGATTTTTTACGCAAAACTGTGCACATGATCACGGTATGAAAAGTAACCGTCAACTTGTCCGATCACTTAGCCAATTTTACCTGTTTCAATCAATTGTTGCAGGATCGGTCTGACGATCAATTCCATCGCAAAACTCATCTTGCCACCCGGCACCACAATGGTGTTGTGGCGCGACATAAAAGAGCCATCAATCATGGCGAGCAGATAGGGGAAATCAACATTCTTTATGCCGCGCAGGCGGATCACGACGAAGCTTTCATCCAAACTAGGGATGCCCTTGGCGTTAAGTGGGTTTGAAGTATCAACCGTCGGTACCCGTTGGAAGTTGATGTGAGTTCGTGAGAATTGGGGGGTGATGTAATTGAGGTAATCATCCATCGAACGGACGATGGAATCCATCACCGCTTCACGTGAATGGCCTCGATCACGAGTATCACGCACGTACTTTTGTATCCACTCAAGGTTAACGATTGGCACCATGCCTATCAAAAAATCGACATGCTGCGCGACGTTTACATCACCATCGACTACACCGCCATGAAGACCTTCGTAAAACATCACATCCGAGTTTTCCGGTAAATCTTGCCAAGGAGTAAAGGTGCCGGGCATTTGATTGTAGGGCACAGCTTCGTCAAAAGAGTGTAGATAGCGGCGAACTTGGCCTGTGCCTAATTTCCCATATTGGCGGAAAAATTCTTCCAATGCAGGAAAATCATTGGCTTGTGGACCAAAGTAACTGATGTGCTTCCCTTGTTCGCGCGCTTTACGAATTTCCACATCCATTTCTGGCCGTGTAAAGCGATGGAAGCTATCCCCTTCAACCCATGCTGGTTTAATGTTCATCATATTGAACATTTTGCGAAAGGCTTCTGAGGTCGTAGTTGTACCGGCACCGGACGAGCCGGTGACAGCGATAATTGGATGTTTTGCTGACATGACAAACCCTGTCTGTATGTAACGTACTTGTTATCGATGGCTGCAATATAGCACGAAAAGAGTAGATTGTTTTGAGCTGAAATTATTTACGCAATTGAATATCCACACTTTCATGCAACTCAGAATAGACGATGATCGCCTCCCCTGTTGCGAGCTGTTTCTTTATTTGCTCGATTTTTTGCTGCAATGGTACTTCCTGCTCTCCGTAATCAGTACCTTCGCGTAATACAAACGTTTCAATCAAATTATCCAGTGTTTCAGGCGCAATGTGCTGCCAAGGAATAAGCATGACGACCTCTTAAACTGTCATGGAGAAAAGGGTATCGATTTAAAGCGATATGTGATTAATCATGCGTTGCATTGATGGTCAATAGGGTTGCCGTGACGCAGGTTTTCGTAATAGGTTGGAAGTGCTTCTTCGAGCCAAAATTTAGGCTTAAGCGCGCTACCGCTGAGAAAACCGACATGGCCACCTTGGGTAAATAAGCGGTAATTGATGTTCTCTGGTAAGGAAAATTTGGGGATCACGGCATCCGTCATAAAGGGATCATCTTGCGCTTGAATGATTTGTAGCGGCACGCGAATTTGTGTCAACTTTGAAAGGCCTGAGCACTGCTGGTAGTAATCCTGCGCATCTTGAAAACCATGCAAAGGCGCGGTGATGAGATCGTCAAATTCGTAAAGTTTTTTGATGTGTTTAATTTGATGGTTAGAAATACCTAACTCATTATGTAAAAGATGCTGTTTCTTTAGTGCATTTTTTTTCAATGATGTCAGTAAGTAAGCGCGATAAACCTTTGAAAATCCCTGTTCAATGCGTGTGGAACACGCTGCCAGATCGAGCGGAGCGGAGACAACGGTTGCTGCGCTAACGATCGGGTCGTGATTATATTGTGCTAAGTAATTAACCAACATATTGCCGCCAAGAGAAATGCCCACTGCCACGATAGGTCGATTCGGGCATTGCTTGCGTATGTATTCGAGCACAAAGCGTGCATCTTCAACTTCACCAGAATGGTAAGCACGTGCCAGATGGTTCGGTTTGCCGCTACAGCCGCGAAAATGCATCATGACCGATAACCACCCCTGCTGTGCGAAGGCGTACATTAAGCCATTGGCATACGGGCTATGAAAACTGCCTTCTAAGCCATGAAACAAGATAAATAGGGGTTTATTTTGTACTCGCTCTGAGCGCCAATCATCACTCCAAGCAAGGTCTAAAAAATCACCATCAGGTGTAAACAGCGTTTGCCACAGCGGCTCAAAACGTGCGCGTTTGCGCAACAAACGAGGAAGCAGAGTCTGAAGGTGTGGATTTGTTAGTCCAGTAGCAGCGATAAATGAAGTCATAACCATAGCGTATTATTTTTATGAATTGCGACCAGTATACACCGAGCGAGCAATTGATGTAGTTACGGTTTTTGAGAATGAGGCGCCGGGGTTTTAAAAGCGAGATGCAAATGCTCACAGCCAAGCTGGCGACAGTAACGCAGCGTTAATTGTTCATCATGGTTATTCTGCAATGCCAATGCGTTGATACATTCCACGAGGTCAGCTTGCTGCTGCTTTTCAAGCTGCAGCTCAAATTGCAGCGCCTCGCGGTACAGCGTATCTGGCACCATGCTTTTCAAACGTCGTCTTAACTCTCGGTAACTGTGCAGCAGCGCTTCTGAACGGCCGATACATTGAGTGACATTTTGCCAGTCAGCATCGGCAACCGTCACTTGTTGCTCATCAAGCCATTTGAGTAGCAGCAATAAGTTGACGTTGCCGTGGAAGTTATTTTGTAAACTTAAGCACGCCTCTTTCACTTCTCGCACGCTGTAGTATTGCAAACTGAATTGCCATAAGCGTTCTAAGGTCAGTGATAATCGTACGTGCTCTTGGCTCATCTTAGCGACTGAATTCCTGCTCTAGTTGTTCGAGTGTCTCTTGTTCCGACATCCATTCCATTTCGATCGCTTCAAGTGCCGATTTACTGCGAGCTTGAAGCGCAATCACTTCGGTAAGTTTAGCTTTGTTTTCGGCTTCATACAGCGAAGTATCAGACAATTGCGCTTCAGTTTGCGCCAGTGCCGCGTTCAATGTGTCCATTTTCGCTTCGAGTTGTGTCAGTTTTTTGCGAATTGGTGCGGTTTGGATGCGAAATTCCGCTTCTCGGCGCTTTTGATCTTTTTTGGCTGCGGCACTGTTGCTGCTGTCTTTGGCAGGTTGCTGAGATTGAACTTCTCTACGTTCCGCTTTCTGTTGTTCTGTCAGCCACTTGTAGTAGTCGGTCAAATCCCCATCGAAAGGCGCGACTTGACGATCGTGCACCAAGTACAAGTCATCGGTGGTTGCGCGCAGTAGATAGCGATCATGGCTGACGATGACCATCGCGCCTTCAAAGGTTTGCAGGGCAAACGTTAGGGCTTGACGCATATCCAAGTCTAAGTGGTTGGTGGGTTCATCAAGCAGCAGCAAGTTCGGTTTTTGCCACACAATTAGCGCAAGCACTAAGCGAGCCTTTTCACCCCCGGAAAACGGAGCGATTTTTTCTAGCGCTTTGTCGCCTTGGAAACCAAAGCTACCCAGATAATTACGCAGCTCAAGTTCGTTTTTATCTGGGGCGATTTGCATCATGTGCTGCAGAGGGGTCTCTTCTGGATGCAGTGTTTCTAACTGATGCTGGGCAAAGTAACCAATTTTTACACCTTGCGAATAAGTGAGATCGCCGCCTTGCGGTTTTAACTCACCGGAGAGCAATTTAATTAATGTTGATTTACCCGCACCATTACGCCCGAGTAATCCAATACGGCTTCCCGGTACAAGGTTGAGGCGAATTTTTTCTAAAATTAAACGTTCACCATACCCAGCGTAGACTTCGTCCATCATCATGATTGGGTTAGGCAGTGCTGAAGGCTCTCGAAATTCGAAATTAAATGGGTTATCAAATTGAGCTGGCAGCACTTTTTCCATTCGTTCCAACGCTTTGATACGGCTTTGTGCTTGGCGAGCTTTGGAGGCCTTGTAGCGGAAACGGTCGATGTAGCTTTGCATGTGCACCATCTGCTTTTGCTGCTTCTGGTACATGGCTTGCTGCAAGATCAGTTTTTGCGCCCGTTGATTTTCAAACGATGAGTAGTTTCCGGTGTATTCATTCATGGTTTGATTTTCGATATGGATGATGCGTCCGACGATCGGATCAAGAAAATCGCGGTCATGGGAAATCAAGATCAAGGTGCCGGGATAGTTTTGTAACCAACGTTCAAGCCACATGACGGCGTCCAAATCCAAGTGGTTGGTTGGTTCATCAAGCAGCAGTAAATCCGAGCGGCACAACAGCGCTTGCGCTAAGTTTAAGCGCATCCGCCAACCACCCGAAAATTGCGTTAAACTCCATCCCATCTGTTCTTGGCTAAACCCCAAACCATCAAGCAGTTCAGAAGCACGGGCACGAATACTGTATCCGCCGATGGTTTCAATTTTTCCATGCAGCTCTGCAACCAAGGTTCCTTGGTCTGCCTCTTCAGCAACGCTGAGGCGTCGCTCTAATTCACGATATTCACGATCGCCATCGATGACATATTCAATCGCATTGCGATCAAGAGCCGGAGTTTCTTGGGCAACCCAAGCCAGTTCCCAGTGAGCTGGCTTACTGAAGGAGCCTGCGTCAATAGATAGCTCATCTTTGAGTAGGGCAAAGAGCGTTGATTTGCCACAGCCATTTTTGCCTACTAGGCCAACTTTATCGCCCGGCTGGATAGTTGCAGAGGCCTTTTCAAGGAGCGGTTTACCGCCGCGCAGTAATTGAATATCAGAGAAGGTAATCATAAAAATCTATTTTTCATATCGAGACGTTATCGCGTGGAATAGTAGGGGCAATAAGGATAAATGTCGATCATTATGCAAATTGCGTTATTATGCTTAATAACATATTGATAACTATTGGGAGCGCAGACAAAAATGTCCACCACCGTCATGCCTGACCAAATTACACCTAAAATATTGGTGATTTATGCGCATCCTGAGCCATTAAACTCCATCGCCAATCAAACTATGCTGCACAATATTGCGTCACTTTCTCACGTCACTGTGCATGACTTGTATGCAACCTATCCCGATTTTTTTATCGATGTGCACGCAGAGCAGCAAAAACTACTTGAGCATGATGTGATTGTGTTTCAACACCCTCTTTATATGTATTCCTGCCCAGCGCTACTCAAAGAGTGGTTTGATCGCGTGCTTGCCAAAGGGTTTGCCTTCGGCGGACAGACGGCGTTGCATGGTAAATACTGGCGTAGCGTCATCACCACGGGCGGAAAAAAAGAAGCGTTTGATGAGCGGGGCTACAACAAATACCCACTGGATCAAATTCTCCAACCATTTGAATTAACCGCGGCTCTGTGTTGTATGAACTGGATGGAACCGTTAGTTCTCTACTGGTCACGTAATGTGAGTGATATGGAGCGCTATCAACACGCTGAGCATTATCGACACTGGTTGCAACACCCACTGGCCACACAAGGAGAGCTTGATGGCGTTAAGCGGTGATTTTTTACAAAGCAGCGTGGTGTTTTTAACCGCGGCTGTGGTGGCCGTACCGATTGCTCAGCGTGCAGGGCTGGGTTCGGTGCTCGGCTATTTGTTAGCTGGTGTAGCCATAGGCCCTTGGGGGCTGGGTTTAATCAGTGATGTGCAAGCCATATTACACTTTGCTGAATTTGGCGTGGTGCTGCTGCTGTTTCTGATTGGGCTGGAATTAAACCCCAAAAAATTATGGCAGATGCGTGGGCCGATCCTTGGTTTGGGTGGCGCGCAGGTAGTGGTAAGTACCTTAGTCATCGCCAGTATTGCTTATCTATTAGGCGTTAACTGGCAAAGTAGTTTAGTGATTGGTATGGGCCTTGCGCTCTCTTCGACAGCAATCGCATTACGCGTAATTGAAGAGCAAGGGCTAACACGCAGTGAAGCTGGCCAGTCTGGTTTTGCGGTACTGCTTTTTCAAGATATCGCTGTCATCCCGATGTTGGCCTTTTTGCCTTTACTGGCAGGCAACGCCGGTGGAAGCTGGTTAGATGTGATTTGGATGTTGGGTGGCATTACCGCTTTGCTGGTCGGGGGGCATTTTCTATTGAGCCCGCTGTTTCGTTATATTGTGACCAGTGGTGTGCGTGAACTTTTTACCGTTGCCGCCTTATTGTTGGTGATTGGGATTGCACTGTTAATGCAGCAGCTTGGCTTGTCAATGGCGCTCGGTACTTTCCTTGCTGGTGTGTTGCTGGCAGAAAGTGAATTTCGCCATGAACTTGAGATCGCGATTGAACCGTTTAAAGGGTTATTGCTCGGGCTATTTTTTATTGCCGTTGGAATGGCGGTTAATTTGGGCTTATTGGCGCAAGCGCCGCTGCAAGTGTTGGCGGCTGTATTAGGTCTAGTGGTGCTGAAAGGAGGAATCCTTTATCTCCTCGCACGTTTATCGGGTACGCGTTCTAAAGCACGCAGCAAAATGGCGGCGATCCTCAGCCAAGGCGGCGAGTTCGCGTTCGTGATTTTCACTGCGGCAAGCGCACAGGGCGTGCTATCACCGGATCAAGTGGCCTTTTTGCTCGTTGTGGTCAGTCTGTCGATGGTCACCACACCTTTATTACTGACGATTCAGGACAAATGGTTTGCGCGAAAATTGAACCTCAGCAGTGACGATGAGATGCATTCCGATGTCGTCAATAAACAGCCGCAAATCATCATTGCGGGTTTTGGCCGTTTTGGGCAAATTGTAGGGCGTTTGATGTACGCCAATAAGATTAAAATTACCGTATTAGAAAGCGATGCCAGTCAAATTAAATTATTGAGAGAGTACGGTTATAACGTTTTTTATGGTGATGCGACTCAACTTGAACTGTTGCGCGCCGCGGGTGCAGAAGAAGCTGAGGCGATTGTCATCTGTACCGATGCGCCCGATGAAGTGATGAAAATTGTGGAACTTTGTCAGCACCATTTCCCGCAGTTAAAGATCTTAGCTCGCGCTCGTAGCCGGGTAGAGGCGTATCAGTTACTCAGCCATGGGGTCGATAAATACTCGCGGGAAACTTTCTTAGGCGCTTTGGACCTCGGCCGACAAGTACTGGTCGAATTGGGCATGCACCCTTACCAAGCCAAGCGCGCCGAAGCACATTTTAGAAAACTCGATAATGCGATGCTCAAAGAGCTGCTACCGCAACATAACCAAGACAAACAACTCGCACTGCGCGCCAAAGAGGCACGTAAAGAGCTGGAAGAAATATTTGGGCGTGAAATGGATAATGATCGCCAATCTCGTCATTATTGGGAAAAATAACGCCAATCAATATTCAGTTGTAGGATGTAACGTGAAACAGAAAAAACGCTTTATTGCCGGTGCAAAGTGCCCAAGTTGTCAGTCACAAGATACTCTGCGCTGGTGGGTTGAAAACAACATAGAGCTCGTTGAGTGTGTCGAGTGCGACTACCATGAGCAGCGAAAGCCCAAATCTGTAGAAAAAAGTGAACATGCTCGGCAAGAGATGATCGGGATTTTTAAACCAGAATAATTGAGTTTCTGGAATAGATCTTCATAATACGCCTCATACCGATCGATTTCTTAGGTTTGAAGATGACAACCTAGGAACAAACCTCCTTGGAGTTGTTATGAAAATTGAAAAGAACGTGGTTGTAAGCCTAGCCTACCAATTAGTATTGGAAGATGGTGCAGTCGTAGACCAATCAACAGTTGATGCACCACTAGATTACCTTCACGGTCACAACAATCTAATCACTGGCCTTGAAAATGAGTTAGAAGGAAAAGTTGTGGGCGATAAGTTCACAGCAACTATCGCTCCTGAAGAAGCGTACGGTGAATACAACGATGAGCTTGTACAACGTGTACCTGCTGAAGTTTTCCAAGGCGTTGATGAAATTGAAGTGGGTATGCGTTTTCTAGCGGATACTGACCAAGGCCAAATTCCAGTTGAAATCACGGAAGTGGATGGTGACGAAGTAGTAGTTGATGGTAATCACATGTTGGCTGGCCAAACATTAACGTTTGATGTAGAAGTCGTTGCGATTCGCGCTGCAACTGAAGAAGAGATCCAACATGGTCACATTCACCAAGCTGGTGGCTGTGGACATGGCCACGACCATGACCACGATCATGAAGGTGGTTGCTGTGGTGGTGAAGGCCATGACCATGGTGAGAAAAAAGAAGGTTGTTGCGGTGGCGGCAGCTGCGGTTCACATTAATCATTTTTTGGTTGGTAGTGCCAAAGTAGGCAGTAATAACCGACTGATACAATGAAATGGAAAGCGTTAATCGTCATGCGATTAGCGCTTTTTTGTTGCTTGTTAATTATTACAGTACTCACTTGCCGCCTACCTGCAACTTCAAGTTATTTGGGTATCGTTAATGTGTAGAACAGAAGTGTATTGCCTCTCAATTTATTAAGTTAAGGAATTCTCATGTCACAACCTTTTGCTATAGCAATTCATGGCGGCGCCGGAACCATCATTCGTCAACAGATGAGCGAATCATTAAAGCGCGATATTTTGAACACGCTAGAAAGTGCTGTCCGAGCGGGGCATCAAGTACTGGCACAAGGTGGTGATGCACTGGATGCGGTGGTTGAGGCTGTGAAAATACTTGAGGACTCTCCGTTGTTTAACGCAGGAAAAGGTTCGGTGTTAACGCATCAAGAGATGGTGGAGATGGACGCTTCTGTCATGCATGGCAAAATGATGGACGCAGGCGCGGTCGCTGGGGTTCGGCACATTAAAAACCCAGTGCAGCTCGCGCGTGATGTAATGAAGCACAGTGATCATGTGTTGTTGATTGGTGAGGGCGCAGAAGCGTTTGCTTTTACTCAAGGGCATCAATATACAGAACAAGATTACTTTTTTACTGAGCGTCGTTATGAACAGTTGCTAGCGATGAAAAGCAACAATCAATTTGCTTTGTCGGAAGCAAAATTCCCAGATGACAAGAAATTTGGCACTGTTGGCGCAGTTGCATTGGATAAACAAGGCAACCTTGCGTCTGCTACTAGTACCGGTGGCATCACAAATAAAAAATTTGGTCGCGTCGGCGATTCTCCCATCATCGGTGCAGGAACGGTGGCTGAAAATGGCAATGTGGCGGTATCGACAACGGGCATGGGGGAATATTTCATTCGTAAAATGGTTGCCAGTGACGTTGCCGCTCGCATGCGTTATTTAAAAGAAGATGTTCATACCGCATGTGAAACCATTATTCAGGGTGAACTTAAAACGCTCGGTGGTGAGGGTGGATTGATCGCCATTGATGCGCAAGGCGACATTCATTTTGCAATGAACAGTTCTGGTATGTACCGTGCTTGTGTTGATCGTCAAGGAGAGCTAATCGTAAAAATATATTCGGATGAGTAACTTACGTGTCTAATAACTGAATCATTTATTAAGTTATATTTTTATGACATTTTCGTGTTTAAAAAAGGACTGCAAGGAAAAGGATTCGGTGCTAGAATCCTTTTTTAACTAGCAATCAGACTTGGAAAGATGGGAAATAACGTAGTCGTTCTAGGCACCCAATGGGGTGACGAAGGCAAAGGTAAAATCGTAGACCTTTTAACTGAAGATGCAAAATACGTGGTTCGCTACCAAGGCGGCCATAATGCAGGCCACACTTTGGTCATTGACGGTGAAAAAACCGTTCTTCATTTAATTCCATCCGGCATTCTTCGCAATAAAGTGAAATGCATCATCGGTAACGGTGTTGTGCTTTCACCTGACGCACTAATCAATGAAATGAAGCCTCTAGAAGAGCGTGGTATTCCAGTCCGCGAACGTCTTTTCATTTCTGAAGCTTGCCCACTTATTCTTCCTTACCACATTGCGCTTGACCAAGCTCGTGAAACGGCTCGTGGTAAAAAAGCAATTGGTACGACAGGTCGTGGTATCGGTCCTGCTTATGAAGACAAAGTGGCTCGTCGTGGTTTACGCGTTGGTGACTTGTTCGATATGGCTTCATTTGCAGAAAAGCTAAAAGAAGTGATGGAGTTCCATAACTTCCAACTTGAGCATTTTTACAAAGCTGAACCAGTAAGCTACGAATCCGTACTTGAGCAAGCACAAGGCTATGCTGATTTGTTGACTTCGATGGTGATCGACGTGACCGATGAACTTGATGCAGCGCGTAAGCGTGGCGACAAAATCATGTTCGAAGGTGCGCAAGGTACTATGCTTGATATCGACCACGGTACATACCCATACGTAACGTCTTCTAACACGACTGCTGGTGGTGTTGCTGCAGGTTCTGGTTTCGGCCCTCGTCATCTAGGTTATATTCTAGGTATCGCGAAAGCTTACTGTACTCGCGTTGGTGCAGGTCCATTCCCAACCGAATTGGATGATGAAATCGGTAATCACCTAGGCACGAAAGGCCATGA
The DNA here is from genome assembly GCF_963875615.1 of Vibrio sp. V09_P4A23P171. Taxonomy (NCBI): domain Bacteria; kingdom Pseudomonadati; phylum Pseudomonadota; class Gammaproteobacteria; order Vibrionales; family Vibrionaceae; genus Vibrio; species Vibrio sp. V09_P4A23P171. The sequence goes on along the minus strand of NZ_CAWNMR010000055.1, from coordinate 95,351 downwards.
GTTTGGTGCAACAACAGGCCGTAAGCGCCGTTGTGGTTGGTTTGATGCGGTAGCGATGCGTCGCGCCATTCAAATTAACTCAGTCACAGGCTTCTGCTTGACTAAACTTGACGTACTTGATGGTCTAGAAGAGCTAAAAATCTGTACGGGTTACCAAATGCCAGATGGCTCAATTGCTCAAGTATCACCAATGGCAGCTGACGCTTTTGAAGCGGTAACACCTATTTACGAAACTATGCCTGGTTGGTCTGAAAATACTTTCGGTGCTAAATCAATTGATGCCCTGCCACAAGCGGCGCTTGATTACATCAAACGTATTGAAGAGTTGACTGGTGTACCTGTTGACATCGTTTCTACAGGTCCAGATCGTAACGAAACCATTATCAAGGTTCACCCATTTTCAGTTTAATGGTTGATTGATAAACGTTTTTAAAACCGGCTTTCAGAGCCGGTTTTTTTATACCTGTATTGATGATATTTTGTCCTTGGTGTGGCAATAAATGGCCGAATAACGGCAAATTTTGTCTAAAGAGTTTGCCGCACTGGTCGATAAAGTTATCAAGCCCAGCCCTAGATGAAACTGAGGCTATAATTTTAAGGCTATCGATAGACATAAAGAGTGCAGGTATGAAGCTACGAACGGTAGCAGCTTCATTGTTTTTAGCGCTGACCTCATCCTTGAGTCATGCCAACGTGGCGGAAGTGGGTGAGCCAGTCCCTATTTACACCGAAGCTGAACTAATCAAGTTAATTGAGCAAAATAAACATTTAGAGCAAGTCAAGGCCGACAACTGCCAATTGGTAGAAGATATTGTTGCGCGTGCTACTCGCATCAGCCTGCCTTCCTACGAGTTTTTGTATGGAGATATGCTAGCGTGGGGGGTCTGTGTAGATCAAGATGTCGAACTTGGCTTGTACTATATGGAAAATGCAGCTCATCAAGGTTTACCCGCTGCGTTAGAGCAGCTTGGGCGTTATTATTCGCGTGGTACTTTAGTACAGCAGGATAAAGAGCGAGCTATTCCCTATCTGCGTGAAGCCGCTGCGATGGGCAATATTAATGCTCGTATCCATCTAGCTGAGCTTTTGCTGCGTGATTATGGCAGCCCGCTTGATTATGAAGATGCTTATCGCTGGCTCTATAATTCGGTGACTATCGATCAAAGAATACATTCTCGGATCTCTATGCTCCGGCAGGGGTTAGAGCAGCGAATGCCACAAAATGTGGTTGCGCGAGCCAAGCGCAGAGATACGTTTTGGTAGCCTTCATTATTGCTTTTTTTATTTCGCCCACACGGTTGGGCGAAGTCATTTCTACGCTTTTCCTCTAACGCATTAGCCTATAATAATCAATACGCTGCTGTAGCTTCTGCCGTGAGTCAGTTATACTCTGGCTATCTCTCCTTGCTTTAGCAGGTCTGCCTATGTCTGAAATTATCAATAACGATCCTTTTGCGGATCGAGAATCTAGCAATTACGAAAATCCAATTCCAAGCCGAGAATTCATCCTCGAATTTCTAACCGAAGCCAATGTACCGATGAATCGTAATGATCTTTTTGAGGCATTGGGTTTATCTGGTGAAGAGCAATACGAAGGGCTACGCCGTCGTTTGCGTGCGATGGAGCGAGATGGCCAATTGGTATTTACTCGTCGCCAATGCTATGCATTGCCAGAAAAACTGGAAATGATCAAAGGTCACGTAATCGGACATAAAGATGGTCATGGGTGGGTTCGTCCTGATGGCAGCGTTGGCAAAGATAACGATGTTTTGCTACCTCATCACCAAATGCGTACCATTATTCATGGCGACTACGTGCTGGTACAACCGACAGGCACGGATAAAAGAGGCCGTAAAGAAGGGCGTTTGGTCCGAGTTTTGGAAGAACGTAAAACCCAACTTGTTGGGCGTTTCTTCCTCGAAAATGGCTACTCTTATGTCGTGCCCGATGATTCACGCATCACTCAAGACATCTTGATCCCTAATGAGCACAAAGGCGGAGCTCGCATGGGGAACGTGGTGGTGATTGAAATTACCGATCGCGGTGCCAGAGCAAGAGGAATGACAGGAAGGGTTGTTGAAGTACTTGGGGAAAATATGGCTCCCGGTATGGAGACACAAATAGCGATTCGCACTCACCAGATCCCTCATGAGTGGCCGCAAGAAGTATTAAAGCAAGTCGAAAACCTGAGAGAAGAAGTTCCAGAAGAGGCGAAGCAAGGGCGCGTGGATTTGCGTCAATTACCTTTAGTGACTATTGATGGTGAAGACGCGCGTGACTTTGATGATGCGGTTTATTGCGAAGCCAAAAAAGGTGGTGGCTGGCGTCTCTGGGTTGCGATTGCTGACGTAAGTTATTATGTGCGCCCCGACACGGCTCTTGATAAAGAAGCGATCAACCGTGGTAACTCAGTTTACTTCCCATCGCAAGTCGTCCCTATGCTACCGGAAGTACTGTCGAACGGTCTTTGTTCACTTAATCCACAAGTCGACCGTCTATGCATGGTGTGCGAGATGACAGTCTCTGCAACGGGCAAAATTTCGGGTTACAAACATTACGAAGCCGTGATGAACTCTCATGCCCGTTTAACTTACAACAAAGTACACGCCATTCTTGAAGGGGATGAAGAGCTACGCGAACGTTATCAAGCCGTGGTTCCTCATCTTGAAGAACTCTATTCGATGTATAAGGTGCTAAAAGCAGCGCGTGATGAGCGTGGCGGTATTGAATTTGAAACGATTGAAACTAAGTTTATTTTTAATGCTGAGCGTAAAATCGATAGCATTGAACCTGTTGTCCGTAATGATGCGCACAAAATAATCGAAGAGTGCATGATCCTCGCTAATATTGCTTCAGCATCGCTGGTGGAAAAAGCGAAAGAGCCCGCTCTGTACCGTATCCATGAATCACCGGGAGAAGAGCGTTTGACCGGTTTTAGGGATTTCTTAGGCGAGCTTGGTTTGAACTTAGCGGGTGGGCTAGAGCCTTCGCCAACCGATTACGCTAACTTAATGAAACAGATTGGTGAGCGCCAAGACAAAGAGTTGATCCAAACCATGTTACTGCGTTCCATGAAGCAGGCTGTGTATAACGCAGATAACTGTGGTCACTTTGGTTTAGCGCTCAAACGCTATGCGCACTTTACTTCACCTATTCGTCGCTACCCTGATCTCCTAGTGCACCGCGCAATTAAATATTTGATTGCCAAAGAATCGGGCAATCACACCGACCGTTGGACAACTACAGGTGGTTATCACTACTCTTTTGATGACATGGACTTCTATGGTCAGCAATGTTCAATGACAGAACGCCGTGCTGATGATGCGACGCGTGAAGTATCTGATTGGCTCAAGTGTGAATACATGCAAGATCATGTAGGCGAAGAGCTTGATGGAGTCATAGCCAACGTGACAGGTTTCGGTTTCTTCGTTCGTTTAACTGAGTTGCACATTGATGGATTGGTCCATATTTCAACGCTAGCGAATGACTACTATCAATTTGATCCCGTGGGACAACGATTGATCGGCGAAAGTTTTGGCAACATCTATCGCTTAGGTGACGCCGTTAAAGTCAAAGTGTTATCCGTCAACTTGGATGATCGTCAAATTGACTTTGAAATCGTGGGCACTAGCCGTAAGCTGCGCGGAGAAGGCAAGACAGCGAAGAAACGTGCAACGGATGCACGAGAGAAAGCACGTGGCAAGAAGGTGACGTCAAGTAAAGGAAAGGCTACTCCTTTAGTTGAAGCGACTAAACGCCCAGATGAAAAAAGTAGTGAAGGCTCAAAACCTGAACGGAAAAAAAGCAAAACAACAAAAGCACGCAAAAAGAAACCCGCGGCCAAAGCAAATAAAGCGCGTGCTAGTAAATAACGATCAATGGGTAAATCATGAGTAACGAATGTATTTATGGTATTCACGCGGTCAGCGCTGTACTTGAAAAAGATCCAGCGCGATTGATAGAAGCGTTTGTACTGAAAGGGCGACAAGATGATCGCCTGCTTCCACTGTTAAATGAACTGCAACATTGCGGTGTCTCTATTCAACAGATGGGACGTAAAACATTGGATGACAAGGCTCAAGGGGCGAATCATCAGGGCATCATTGCTCGTGTAAAACCAGCAAAACAGCTTAATGAGCATGATTTAGAAGCAATCATCGCACAGCATGAACAACCGCTATTACTTGTTTTGGATGGTGTTACCGATCCGCATAATCTCGGCGCATGCTTACGTAACGCCGATGCTGCCGGGGTCGCTGCAGTGATCGTACCGAAAGATAAGTCAGCACCAATGACGGCAACGGTCAGCAAAGTCGCTTGTGGCGCTGCTGAAACTGTGCCTTTAGTACGAGTGACGAATCTTGCACGTACCATGCGCGCCCTTCAAGAACAAGGCGTATGGTTTGTTGGCACTGCCGGTGAGGCGACGCATGACATTTACCAAGCCAAACTGACAGGGCCCCTTGCGATTGTTATGGGCGCTGAAGGGGATGGTATGCGCCGTTTAACGCGCGAAACCTGCGATGATCTGATCAAAATACCGATGGCGGGCACCGTTTCTAGCCTAAACGTATCAGTAGCGGCTGGGATCTGTCTGTTTGAAGCAGTGAGACAGCGCCAAGCTGTATAATTGTGCAACAGGGATAAAAGGATAGGGTCGTGAGTGCTCACCTCATCTTTCTATCCCTTCTATACTTCCTCAGTGAAAGAAGAAATAGATAGTTTATAAGTTTAATTTCTACACAGCGCTTGCATGTGTAATGGTGATCTGTATAATGCACCGCACTGGTTAAATCCAGTTGTGAACCAATGAGCAGTGAGGAGTAAACTGACCTAGCTGTTAGTTTAGTAACGTATACTCAGCTTATGTTCGCAGTTAATACAATTAGCTCTGTTGCGTTTAGTAATAGATTAAAGTTAATCGAAAATTAACTGACAATGTGCCTAATTTTGGCACTACGGTTTCACATAAATCAATCGGCATTCTCTCGTTTTAACGAGTTTGAGTGGCGATATTGTTTGTGTAATTTTTAATTATTGGAGCTCTGTCTCATGCAGAACCAACGTATCCGTATCCGCCTAAAAGCGTTCGATTACAAACTAATCGATGCTTCTACAGCGGAAATCGTTGAAACAGCTAAGCGTACCGGCGCACAGGTTCGTGGTCCTATTCCACTTCCTACTCGTAAAGAGCGTTTCACTGTTCTTATCTCTCCACACGTCAACAAAGATGCTCGTGATCAGTACGAAATTCGTACTCACAAACGTCTAATCGACATCGTTGAGCCAACAGATAAAACTGTTGATGCACTGATGCGCCTAGATCTAGCTGCTGGCGTTGACGTACAAATCAGCCTAGGTTAAGGGAGATTAGAAGAATGATTGGTCTAGTCGGACGTAAAGTGGGTATGACCCGCGTATTTACTGAAGAAGGCGTTTCTATCCCAGTAACTGTTGTTGAGGTTGAAGCAAACCGTATTTCTCAAGTGAAAACTCTTGAGACTGACGGCTATGCAGCAATCCAGGTAACTACTGGTACTAAGAAAGCCAACCGTGTAACTAAACCAGAAGCTGGTCACTTTGCGAAAGCAGGTGTAGAAGCTGGTCGCGGTCTTTGGGAATTCCGTTTAGAAAACGGCGAAGAGTTTGAAGTTGGCACTGAGCTAAATGTAGAACTTTTCAACGAAGTTAAAAAAGTAGACGTTACTGGTACATCTAAAGGTAAAGGTTTCCAAGGTGCTGTTAAGCGCTGGAATTTCCGTACCCAAGATATGACTCACGGTAACTCTTTGTCTCACCGTGCACCGGGTTCAATTGGCCAATGTCAAACTCCAGGTCGCGTGTTCAAAGGCAAAAAAATGGCAGGTCACATGGGTGCTGAGCGTGTAACGACTCAAAACCTAGAGATCGTACGTGTTGACGCTGAGCGCAATCTGCTTCTTATTAAAGGTGCAGTACCAGGTGCAACTGGCGCTAACGTGATCGTCAAACCAGCTATTAAAGCATAACGTCTAGGAGTAAGTAATGGAATTGATGGTTAAAGGTGCTAACGCACTAACTGTTTCCGAAACTACTTTCGGACGTGAGTTCAACGAAGCCCTTGTACATCAAGTAGTTGTTGCGTATGCAGCAGGTGCTCGTCAAGGTACTCGTGCTCAAAAGACACGTTCAGAAGTTTCTGGCGGTGGCGCTAAGCCATGGCGTCAAAAAGGTACTGGCCGTGCACGTGCTGGTACAATTCGTAGCCCAATCTGGCGTACAGGTGGTGTTACTTTTGCTGCGAAACCACAAGATCACAGCCAAAAAGTAAACAAAAAAATGTACCGCGGTGCTATGAAGAGCATTCTTTCTGAACTAGTTCGTCAAGAGCGTTTAATCGTTGTTGATAACTTCTCAGTAGAAGCACCAAAAACTAAAGAGCTATTAGCTAAGCTTAAAGAACTTGAGCTTAACGATGTACTCATCGTTACTGGCGAAGTAGACGAGAATCTATTCTTAGCTGCTCGCAACCTATATAAAGTTGACGCACGTGACGTAGCGGGTCTTGACCCAGTTAGCCTAATTGCGTTTGACAAGGTTCTAATGACTGCAGAAGCAGTTAAGCAAGTTGAGGAGATGCTGGCATGATCAGTGAAGAGCGTCTACTAAAAGTTCTACGTGCACCGCACATCTCTGAAAAAGCAACTATGACTGCTGAGAAAGCGAACACTATCGTTTTCAAAGTAGCAAAAGATGCAACTAAGAAAGAGATCAAAGCAGCTGTAGAAAAGCTATTTGAAGTTGAAGTTAAGTCTGTAAATACTCTTATCACTAAGGGTAAGACCAAACGTCAAGGTCTACGCCAAGGTCGCCGCAGCGACGTTAAAAAAGCGTATGTGACTTTGAAAGAAGGTCAAGATCTTGACTTTGTTGGCGGCGCGGAATAACAGGAGTAGTTGAATAATGGCTATTGTTAAATGTAAGCCGACTTCCCCTGGTCGTCGTCACGTCGTTAAAGTTGTTAACGCTGACCTACACAAGGGTAAGCCATACGCACCTCTTCTAGAGAAAAACTCTAAGAATGGTGGTCGTAACAACAACGGTCGTATCACAGTACGTCATATCGGTGGTGGTCATAAGCAACACTATCGTTTGGTTGACTTCAAACGTACTAAAGATGGCATCCCAGCGAAAGTTGAGCGTCTAGAATACGATCCAAACCGTAGCGCAAATATCGCTCTAGTTCTGTACGCAGACGGCGAGCGTCGTTACATTATCGCACCTAAAGGTGTTCAAGCTGGTGATACAATCCAGTCTGGTGTTGATGCGCCAATTAAAGCAGGTAACACTCTGCCAATGCGCAACATCCCAGTGGGTTCTACTATTCACTGTGTTGAACTTAAGCCTGGTAAAGGTGCACAGCTAGCTCGTTCGGCTGGTGCATATGCTCAACTTGTCGCTCGCGACGGTACTTATGCAACTATCCGCCTACGTTCTGGTGAAATGCGCAAAGTACTTTCTGAAGGCCGTGCAACAATCGGTGAAGTTGGTAACTCTGAGCACATGCTACGTGAACTAGGTAAAGCTGGTGCTTCACGCTGGCGCGGCGTACGTCCAACTGTACGTGGTGTAGTAATGAACCCGGTTGACCACCCACACGGTGGTGGTGAAGGCCGCACATCTGGTGGTCGTCACCCAGTATCTCCTTGGGGTATGCCTACTAAGGGCTTCAAGACTCGTAGCAACAAACGCACCGACAAGTACATCGTACGTCGTCGTAATAAGTAATCTATATAAGAGGATAAGCCATGCCACGTTCTCTCAAGAAAGGTCCATTTATTGACCTACACTTGCTGAAGAAGGTAGAGAAAGCGGTGGAAAGCGGAGACAAAAAGCCTATTAAGACTTGGTCCCGTCGTTCAATGATCATTCCATCAATGATTGGTTTGACCATCGCTGTCCATAATGGTCGTCAGCACGTTCCAGTATTTGTCACTGATGAAATGATCGGTCACAAACTGGGCGAATTCGCACCAACTCGTACTTACCGTGGTCACGCTGCGGATAAGAAAGCTAAGAAGCGCTAAGGAGTAAATGATGGAAGCTATTGCTAAACATAACTTTGCTCGCATTTCTCCTCAGAAAGCTCGCTTAGTTGCAGATCTAATCCGTGGTAAATCTGTGGATCAGGCTCTTGAAATCCTAACTTTCAGCAACAAAAAAGCGGCTGTATTAGTTAAGAAAGTTCTAGAGTCAGCTATCGCTAACGCAGAACACAACGAAGGTGCAGATATCGACGATCTTAATGTCGCTAAAATCTTCGTAGATGAGGGCCCGGTCATGAAGCGTATTATGCCTCGTGCAAAAGGCCGTGCGGATCGTATCTTGAAGCGTTCAAGCCACATCACTGTTGTTGTAGCAGACCGCTAAGAGACTAGGAGAGTAAGCAATGGGTCAGAAAGTACATCCTAATGGTATTCGTCTTGGCATCGTTAAGCCTTGGAATGCTACATGGTTTGCTAACACCAAAGATTTCGCTGACAACCTAGACGGCGACTTCAAGGTACGTCAGTTCCTTACTAAGGAACTTTCAAAAGCGTCTCTATCACGCATCGTTATCGAGCGTCCTGCTAAGAGCATTCGTGTGACTATCCACACTGCTCGCCCAGGCGTTGTTATCGGTAAGAAAGGTGAAGACGTTGAGAAGCTACGCGCAGCTGTAGCTAAAATTGCAGGTGTACCAGCGCAAATTAACATCGCTGAAGTACGTAAGCCTGAGCTAGACGGCCAATTAGTGGCTGATAGCATCGCGTCTCAACTAGAGCGTCGCGTTATGTTCCGTCGTGCTATGAAGCGTGCGGTACAAAATGCTATGCGTCTAGGCGCTAAAGGTATCAAAGTGGAAGTAAGCGGTCGTCTTGGCGGCGCTGAAATTGCACGTTCTGAGTGGTACCGTGAAGGCCGTGTGCCTCTACACACTCTACGTGCTGACATTGATTACGCAACTTCTTCGGCTCACACTCAATACGGTGTGATCGGCGTTAAAGTTTGGATCTTCAAGGGTGAAATCCTTGGTGGTATGCCAGCTGCAAACGCTGTTGAGCCAAAGGCTGACAAGCCTAAGAAGCAGCGTAAAGGCCGTAAGTAAGGAGTCGACTGATGCTACAACCTAAACGCACTAAGTTCCGTAAGGTTCATACTGGTCGCAACCGCGGTCTAGCTAAAGGTACTGACGTAAGCTTCGGTACATTTGGTCTTAAAGCCGTTGGACGTGGTCGTCTAACTGCTCGTCAGATCGAAGCGGCACGTCGTGCAATGACACGTCACGTTAAGCGTCAAGGTAAAATCTGGATCCGTGTGTTCCCAGATAAGCCAATCACTGAAAAACCACTAGAAGTTCGTCAAGGTAAGGGTAAAGGTAACGTTGAGTACTGGGTAGCCCAAATCCAACCTGGTAAGGTTATGTACGAAATGGACGGTGTACCTGAAGAATTGGCACGTGAAGCGTTCCGCCTAGCGGCTCGTAAACTGCCATTCAAAACTACATTCGTAATTAAACAGGTGATGTGATGAAAGCACTAGATCTACGCGCAAAAAGCGCTGAAGAGCTTAACGCTGAGCTACTGAATTTGCTACGTGAACAGTTCAACTTGCGCATGCAAGCTGCAACTGGTCAACTACAGCAAACTCATACTTTGAAAGCTGTACGCCGTGATATCGCACGCGTTAAAACTGTTTTGACTGAGAAGGCAGGCGAATAATGAGCGACAAAATTCGTACTCAACTAGGTCGTGTTATTAGTGACAAGATGGATAAATCTATCACTGTTGCTATCGAGCGCATGGTGAAACACCCAATTTACGGTAAATTCGTAAAGCGTACGACTAAAGTACACGCACATGACGAAAACAACGAGTGTGGCCTAGGCGATACCGTTGAGATTCGTGAGTGTCGTCCTCTGTCTAAGACTAAGTCTTGGACATTGGTTAAAGTTATAGAAAAAGCGAAGATGTAATCATCGTTATTCTATGATTTTAAACGGCTCCAAAGTTTTTTTGGAGCCGTTTATTTTTTGTCTACCCAATCTTAGGAAAGGGTGGTACAATTCGCGTCCCTTTTAAAGAGGCAGCCCGACCCGAGAGGGTCTAGTTTTAATATTTAGCGGAGCACTAACAATGATCCAAATGCAAAGTACACTTGATGCAGCTGATAACTCAGGCGCGCGCAAGGTAATGTGTATTAAGGTTCTGGGTGGCTCTCACCGCCGTTATGCACATATCGGTGACATCATCAAAGTTACAGTGAAGGAAGCAATTCCTCGCGGTAAAGTTAAAAAAGGTGATGTACTGAAGGCGGTGGTAGTTCGCACCCGTAAAGGCGTACGTCGTCCAGACGGTTCTGTCATTCGCTTCGACCGTAATGCTTGCGTATTGTTGAACAATAATACAGAGCAACCTATCGGTACACGTATCTTTGGTCCAGTGACTCGTGAACTTCGCAATGCGAAATTTATGAAAATCGTGTCACTAGCACCTGAAGTTCTGTAAGGAGCGGCACACATGGCAGCTAAAATCCGTCGTAATGACGAAGTAATCGTTCTTGCTGGTAAAGATAAAGGCAAGAAAGGTAAAGTAACTAAGGTTCTCGTAACTGGTAAAGTTATCGTTGAAGGTATCAACCTTGTTAAGAAACACCAAAAGCCGGTTCCGGCTCTAGGTCAACAAGGTGGCATCGTTGAACAAGAAGCAGCTATTGATGCTTCTAACGTTGCAATCTTTAACGCAGCAACTGGTAAAGCGGACCGTATCGGTTTCCGTTTTGAAGACGGCAAAAAAGTTCGTTTCTTCAAATCTAACGGTGAAATCGTTTCTAACTAATTAGAAGTAATTTGGAGTTCTACTATGGCGAAACTGCATGATTACTACAAGTCGTCTGTAGTGACTGAACTGACCAAACAGTTCGGTTACACAAGCGTCATGCAAGTCCCTAGGATTGATAAAATCACCCTAAACATGGGCGTTGGTGAAGCTATCAACGATAAGAAACTATTAGAAAATGCAGCAGCTGATATGGCTACGATCTCTGGTCAAAAACCACTGATCACTAAAGCTCGTAAATCTGTTGCAGGTTTCAAAATTCGTGAAGGCTACCCAATTGGTTGTAAAGTAACCTTGCGTGGCGAACGTATGTGGGATTTTTTAGAGCGTTTAATCTCTATTGCACTTCCACGTGTACGTGACTTCCGTGGTGTTAGCGCTAAGTCTTTTGACGGACGCGGTAACTACAGCATGGGCGTTCGCGAGCAAATCATCTTCCCAGAAATCGACTACGATAAAGTCGATCGTGTACGCGGTCTTGATATCACTATCACGACTTCTGCTGGTACCGATGAGGAAGGCCGTGCTCTGCTGGCTGCCTTTAACTTCCCATTCCGTAAGTAAGGTGAAGGGTTACTGTTATGGCTAAACAATCAATGAAAGCACGTGAAGTAAAACGTGCAAAGCTAGTAGCTAAGTTCGCAGAAAAGCGTGCAATGCTAAAAGCTACCATCAGCGATGTAAACGCATCTGAAGAAGATCGTTGGAACGCAGTTCTTAAACTGCAAGCTCTTCCACGTGATTCAAGTGCTTCACGTCAGCGCAACCGTTGCAACCAAACTGGTCGTCCACACGGTTTCCTACGTAAGTTCGGTCTAAGCCGCATCAAAGTTCGCGAAGCTTGCATGAAAGGCGAGATTCCTGGACTTCGTAAGGCTAGCTGGTAATTGCCACTTAATCATTTGGAGTAAATCTTATGAGCATGCAAGATCCGATTTCGGATATGCTGACCCGCATTCGTAACGGTCAGGCAGCAAATAAAGTTGCTGTAAAAATGCCTTCTTCAAAGCTTAAAGTTGCAATTGCTGCACTGCTAAAAGCTGAAGGTTATATCGCAGATTTCGCTGTTGAAGGCGAAGTAAAACCTGAGCTAGAAGTTACTCTTAAGTACTTCCAAGCTAAACCAGTAATCGAGCAAATCCAACGTGTTTCACGTCCTGGTCTACGCGTTTATAAGAAAAAAGACGCGTTACCAACAGTGATGGGCGGTATGGGTGTTGCTGTGGTGTCCACTTCCAAGGGTCTGATGTCTGACCGTGCTGCTCGCAAAGCAGGTCTTGGCGGTGAAATCATTTGCTACGTAGCGTAAGGAGTAGGATATGTCTCGTGTTGCTAAAGCACCTGTCGCTATTCCAGCTGGCGTAGAGGTGAAACTAAACGGCCAAGAAATCACTGTAAAAGGTGGTAAAGGTGAGCTGACTCGCGTCCTGAATAAAGGCGTAGTTATTGCACAGGAAGAAAACAACCTTACTTTCGGTCCTCGTGAAGGTGTTGCTAACGCTTGGGCACAAGCAGGTACTGCTCGTGCACTAGTAAACAACATGGTTGTTGGTGTTACTGCAGGCTTTACTAAGAAGCTTGTTCTTAAAGGTGTTGGTTACCGTGCTGCTATTAAAGGCAACTCAGTAAGTCTTACTTTAGGCTTCTCACACCCTGTAGAGCATGAACTACCAGCGGGTATCAATGCTGAATGTCCTAGCCAAACTGAAATTGTCCTAACTGGTTGCGATAAGCAAGTAGTGGGTCAAGTTGCGGCTGACATCCGTTCTTACCGTGAGCCAGAACCTTATAAAGGTAAAGGCGTCCGTTACGCAGATGAAAATGTGCGTAGTAAAGAAGCTAAGAAGAAGTAAGGTAACACTATGGATAAGAAAGCATCTCGCATCCGTCGTGCTACACGCGCACGTCGTAAGATTGCTGAACTGGGTGCAACTCGCCTAGTAGTACACCGTACTCCTCGTCACGTGTACGCTCAGGTTATCGCATCAAACGGCTCTGAGGTTATCGCAGCAGCTTCTACTGTAGAAAAAGCGATCCGTGAGCTAGTTAAGAACACCGGTAACGTAGACGCAGCTAAAGCGGTAGGTAAAGCTATTGCAGAACGCGCTCTTGAAAAAGGCGTATCAGCTGTTGCGTTTGATCGTTCTGGTTTCCAATACCACGGTCGAGTAGCGGCGCTAGCAGAATCTGCTCGCGAAGCTGGTCTGAAATTCTAAGGTAGGGTTGGAAGATGGCTAAAGAACAACAACAAGCTAGTGATTTGCAAGAAAAATTAATCGCAGTTAACCGTGTTTCTAAAACGGTTAAAGGTGGTCGAATCATGAGCTTTACTGCACTAACTGTAGTTGGTGACGGTAATGGTCGCGTAGGTTTCGGATACGGCAAAGCTCGTGAAGTACCTGCAGCGATTCAAAAAGCAATGGAAAAAGCGCGTCGTAACATGGTTACTATCGCTCTTAACGAAGGCACTCTTCACCACGCGGTGAAAGGTCGTCACTCGGGCTCTAAAGTTTACATGCAGCCAGCTGCAGAAGGTACAGGTGTTATCGCCGGTGGTGCGATGCGTGCTGTACTAGAAGTTGCCGGTGTACATAACGTACTTGCGAAAGCGTACGGTTCTACTAACCCAATCAACGTTGTTCGTGCAACAGTTGCTGGTCTAGTAGATGTGAAGTCACCAGAAATGGTTGCAGCTAAACGTGGTCTCACTGTTGAAGCGATTTCGGAGTAAGCACCATGGCAACTATTAAAGTAACTCAAACTAAAAGCTCAATTGGTCGTCTACCAAAGCACAAAGCTACTTTGCGTGGTCTAGGCCTTCGTCGTATCAACCATACAGTAGAACTTGAAGATACACCGTGTGTACGCGGTATGATCAACAAGGTTTACTACATGGTTAAAGTTGAGGAGTAATCAGAATGCGTTTGAATACTCTATCACCGGCTGCTGGTTCTAAGCACGCTCCTAAGCGTCTAGGCCGTGGTATCGGTTCTGGCCTTGGTAAAACAGGTGGCCGCGGTCACAAAGGTCAAAAGTCACGTTCTGGCGGTACAGTTCGTCCAGGTTTTGAAGGCGGTCAAATGCCTCTAAAACAACGTCTACCTAAATTCGGTTTCACTTCTCGTAAGAGCCTAGTGTCTGCTGAAATTCGTCTAGCTGAGCTAGCGAAAGTTACGGGTGACGTGGTCGATCTAAACAGCTTGAAAGCAGCTAACCTAATCACTAAGAACATCGAAAATGTTAAAGTTGTTCTTTCTGGTGAGATTAGCAAAGCAGTGACTGTGAAAGGTCTTCGCGTGACTAAAGGCGCTAAAGCTGCAATCGAAGCTGCAGGCGGTAAAATCGAGGAATAATCTCGAGGAACGAGGTACAGATGGCTAAGAAACCAGGACAAGATTTTCGTAGTGCTCAGAGCGGCTTAAGTGAGCTAAAGTCGCGCTTATTATTCGTAATTGGTGCACTTTTAGTATTCCGAGCCGGTTCTTTTGTGCCGATTCCTGGTATTGACGCAGCTGTACTTGCCGATTTGTTCGAACAGCAAAAAGGTACCATCGTTGAAATGTTTAACATGTTCTCCGGTGGTGCTCTTTCGCGTGCATCTATCTTAGCATTGGGCATCATGCCGTATATTTCGGCGTCAATTGTTGTCCAATTGCTAACTGTAGTTCATCCAGCGTTAGCCGAACTCAAGAAAGAGGGTGAGGCAGGGCGTCGTAAGATTAGCCAATATACGCGTTATGGCACGCTTGTACTTGCAATATTCCAAGCTATTGGTATCGCAACAGGCTTACCAAACATGGTCAACAATCTGGTTGTTATCGACCAAACCATGTTTACCCTGATTGCTACCGTGAGTTTAGTAACTGGCACCATGTTCTTAATGTGGTTAGGTGAACAAATTACTGAGCGTGGAATAGGAAATGGTATTTCCATTTTGATTTTTGCAGGTATTGTTGCTGGATTGCCTTCGGCAATCGGACAAACGATTGAGCAAGCGCGTCAAGGTGAATTGCATGTGCTTCTTCTGTTGTTAATTGCGGTACTTTCTTTTGCTGTGATTTATTTCGTTGTTTTCATGGAACGTGGTCAGCGTCGTATTGTCGTTAACTATGCAAAGCGTCAACAAGGTCGTAAAGTGTTTGCAGCGCAAAGTACTCACTTGCCATTGAAAATTAATATGGCGGGTGTAATACCTGCAATTTTTGCATCGAGTATTATTTTGTTCCCAGGAACATTAGCTCAGTGGTTTGGTCAAAATGGTGAGAGCAGCACATTCGGTTGGTTAACTGATGTGTCTTTGGCTCTTAGCCCTGGTCAACCTCTGTACGTTATGCTTTATGCAGCAGCGATTATTTTCTTCTGTTTCTTTTACACAGCGTTGGTGTTTAACCCTCGTGAAACAGCGGATAACTTGAAGAAGTCCGGTGCGTTCGTACCCGGCATCCGCCCAGGTGAGCAGACAGCGAGATACATTGATAAAGTAATGACCAGACTAACCTTAGCAGGTGCTCTCTACATTACCTTTATCTGTCTGATTCCCGAGTTCATGATGGTCGCGTGGAACGTACGTTTCTACTTCGGCGGCACATCACTACTTATCGTAGTGGTTGTGATTATGGACTTTATGGCACAGGTACAGACTCATATGATGTCCCAACAGTATGATTCTGTGTTGAAAAAAGCAAATCTGAAGGGCTACGGCCGTTAATTCAGATTTCACTTACGGAGTTTAGCAATGAAAGTTCGTGCTTCCGTTAAAAAAATCTGTCGTAACTGTAAAGTAATCAAGCGTAACGGCGTCGTTCGCGTGATTTGCAGTGAGCCAAAGCACAAGCAGCGCCAAGGCTAATTAGCAGAAATTTTTACTTGAAATATAAAGGTCGGTCGAGTATATTCCTCGGCCTACCTTTTGTGTGCAAAAGAAGTAGTATGCCGCAGCGTATCCTCGACGGGCTTTGCTGCGGATAATTTCTTATATAAGTACTAGGAGTGAATAGTGGCCCGTATAGCAGGCATTAACATTCCTGATCAGAAGCATGCTGTAATTGCATTAACTGCAATCTACGGCATCGGTAAGACCCGTTCGAAAGCTATCTTAGCTGATTTGGGTATTGCTGAAAGTGTTAAGATCAGTGAACTAACTGAAGAGCAGATCGATCTACTGCGTGATGGTGTAGCTAAATACACTGTAGAGGGTGATCTTCGTCGTGAAGTTTCCATGAACATCAAGCGTCTTATGGACCTTGGCTGTTACCGTGGTCTTCGTCATCGTCGCAGTCTACCACTACGTGGACAGCGTACTAAAACCAACGCTCGTACCCGTAAGGGTCCGCGTAAACCGATCAAGAAATAGTCGGAAGGGTATAGAGTACAATGGCAAAACAACCAACTCGCGCACGTAAGCGTGTACGCAAGCAAGTTGCTGATGGCGTAGCGCACATCCATGCATCTTTCAATAACACAATCGTAACTATCACAGACCGTCAAGGTAATGCTCTAGCTTGGGCAACTGCTGGTGGTTCTGGTTTCCGCGGTTCTCGTAAGTCTACTCCGTTCGCTGCACAGGTTGCTGCTGAGCGTTGTGCTGAAATGGCTAAAGAATACGGCCTTAAGAACCTAGAGGTTATGGTTAAGGGTCCAGGTCCAGGTCGTGAATCAACTGTTCGCGCACTGAACGCTGCTGGTTTCCGTATCACTAACATTGTTGATGCGACACCAATCCCTCATAACGGTTGTCGTCCACCTAAGAAACGCCGCGTATAACGTTTCTAGGAAGATTGGAGAAAGATCATGGCAAGATATTTGGGTCCTAAGCTGAAGCTTAGCCGCCGCGAAGGTACTGACTTGTTCCTTAAGTCAGGCATTCGTGCGATTGATACCAAGTGTAAAATTGACAACGCACCAGGTGTACACGGCGCTCGTCGCGGTCGTCTATCTGAGTACGGTGTTCAGCTTCGTGAGAAGCAAAAAGTTCGTCGTATTTATGGCGTTCTAGAAAAACAATTCCGTAACTACTACAAAGAAGCTGCACGTCTTAAAGGCAATACTGGTGAAAACCTACTTCAGCTTCTTGAAGGTCGTCTTGATAACGTAGTTTACCGCATGGGCTTTGGCGCTACTCGCGCAGAAGCACGTCAGCTAGTAAGCCACAAAGCTATCCTAGTTAACGGTAAAGTTGTAAACGTTCCTTCTTTCAATGTTGCGGTTAACGACGTTGTTGCAATCCGTGAGAAAGCTAAAAAGCAATCTCGCATTAAAGCAGCTCTAGAAGTTGCTGAACAACGCGAAAAACCAACTTGGATTGAAGTAGATGGCGGCCAAATGGAAGGTACATTCAAGCGTATGCCTGAGCGTTCTGACCTGTCAGCTGACATCAACGAACAATTGATCGTCGAGCTTTACTCTAAGTAAGGTTAAACTAAAGAGAGGACACAATGCAGGGTTCTGTAACAGAATTTCTTAAGCCACGTCTTGTTGATATCGAACAGATTAGCACGACACACGCAAAAGTAACTCTTGAGCCGTTAGAGCGTGGTTTCGGCCATACTCTGGGTAATGCACTTCGCCGTATTCTTCTATCTTCAATGCCAGGTTGTGCTGTAACTGAAGTGGAGATTGAAGGCGTACTACACGAGTACAGCACCAAAGAAGGCATTCAAGAAGATATCCTTGAGATCCTTCTGAACCTAAAAGGTTTGGCTGTTCGCGTTGCCGAAGGCAAAGATGAAGTGTTCATTACGCTGAACAAATCAGGCTCGGGCCCTGTTGTTGCAGGTGACATCACCCATGATGGTGATGTAGAGATCACTAACCCTGAGCACGTGATTTGTCATCTAACGGATGACAACGCTGAGATCGCTATGCGTATCAAAGTAGAACGTGGTCGTGGTTATGTTCCAGCTTCAGCTCGTATCCATACTGAAGAAGATGAGCGTCCAATCGGTCGTCTACTTGTAGATGCTACTTACAGCCCAGTAGACAAAATTGCCTACTCTGTGGAAGCCGCTCGCGTAGAACAACGTACTGATTTAGATAAGCTCGTTATCGATATGGAAACGAACGGTACTCTAGAACCTGAGGAAGCAATCCGTCGTGCAGCAACTATTCTTGCTGAACAATTGGATGCGTTCGTAGATCTTCGTGATGTACGTGTACCTGAGGAGAAGGAAGAGAAGCCAGAATTCGATCCAATCCTACTGCGTCCTGTAGACGATCTTGAACTAACAGTTCGCTCTGCTAACTGTTTGAAAGCAGAAGCGATTCACTACATCGGTGATCTAGTACAGCGCACTGAGGTTGAGCTACTTAAAACGCCAAACCTTGGTAAGAAATCTCTTACAGAGATTAAAGACGTGCTTGCATCACGTGGTCTATCTTTGGGCATGCGCCTAGAGAACTGGCCGCCAGCGTCTATCGCTGAAGATTAATCGATACTAGTTAGAAGGATTAGGTCATGCGCCATCGTAAGAGTGGTCGTCAACTCAACCGCAACAGCAGTCATCGCAAAGCGATGTTCAGCAACATGGCTAGCTCTCTAGTACGTCATGAAGTTATCAAGACTACTTTGCCAAAAGCAAAAGAGCTACGTCGCGTCGTTGAGCCTTTGATTACACTAGCTAAGACTGACAGTGTTGCAAACCGTCGTCTAGCATTTGCTCGCACTCGTGATAACGAAGTTGTGGCAAAACTATTTAACGAACTAGGTCCACGTTTTGCAGCTCGCCAAGGCGGCTACACACGTATCCTAAAGTGCGGTTTCCGTACTGGTGATAAAGCTCCAATGGCATACATTGAGCTTGTCGATCGCCCAGAAGTAGCTGTAGAAGCTGCTGCTGAGTAATCAGTTCGTATAATTAAAAAAGCCGAGTAGTAATACTCGGCTTTTTTGTATGCGTAGTGTCGTTTTTGATAGATGCTAAGTAAGAAATACTAATAAAAAAAGGTCAGCGAATGCCAACCTTCTCACTATCAATTCTATTTATAGAATATCGAGTAGCTCTACTTCAAATACTAGAGCTGCAAAAGGAGGAATTGCAGCGCCAGCGCCACGCTCACCGTAGGCAAGATCTTGTGGAATATAGAGTTTCCATTTTGAACCCACAGGCATCAGTTGTAGTGCTTCTACCCAACCTTTGATTACACCTGTTACTGGGAATTCAGCTGGTTGACCGCGAGATACAGAGCTATCAAATACTGTACCGTCAGTCAATTCACCGTGGTAATGAACACGTACTTGCTTGTCAGATGTCGGGATATCCCCCGTACCTTCTGTAAGAATTTCGTACTGTAGACCAGATTCAAGCACGGTCACTTCAGGGCGTAGTGCGTTATCTGTTAAGAATACTTCACCGTCGGCTGCGGCTGCTTTGGCAGCTTCTTGGCGTAGAGATTCTGCACGCATGTGCAACTCTTGCAGTGCATTATTGATTTCATCAATTTCAATTGATGGCATGTCGCCTACTAATGCGGTTGCGATACCTGCGGCGATTGCGTCAACGTTAAGTCCTTCTAGACCACTACCCGCAAGTTGTTGGCCCATTTGTAGACCGATACCGTAGCTTGCTTTTTGCTCTACAGTGTCAAATTTTACTTCAGACATAAACAGTCACTCTTTTTATGTAAATAAACAAGTGCCAAAGGATATCAGTTTCAAGCATGGGATGAAATGCTAATGGGAAATATCCAATATTGAACCTTCAGGTTGTGACAAATCGCAGATCCCAAAGAAAAATGTTCAAGATTGTGTCAACGTTTACGTTATCGCCACCTTGGCTCTATACTGATCCCTCTTGAGTTTTTATACTGTAGCTCGACAGAAAAGGAGACGGGTTAAGATGAATCGTCGTCACAAGAAGAAACCGCAAACTGATTATTTAGCGTTTATCCAACAGAAGTGGCATGCATTCGATTGGCGTGGCCTTATTTTACGTGTTCGCACAGTTTGGCTGGCGCTGCCTAAGCTTCACCAGCGCGCTTTATTAGCGATCGTTCCAGTAGTGTGTTTGCTCATTATTATTCCTTTTCCTGAGCGAACAGAGCAGGCCGCTGTACCGAAAAGTAGTGAGCGTGTGGAAATCAGCATTAATACGGTTGGGTTGAGTGAACAAAAAACGCCTCAACAAACCGATCGTAAATCTGAGTTCTGGCGAGAGTACACGGTTAAAAACGGGGACACTTTGTCGCAGGTTTTTCGGGCAAATGATTTACCGATGTCTGATCTTAATGCCTTAGTCAAAATTGAAGGCAGTGACAAACCGCTCAGCCAAATTACCCAAGGCCAATTAGTTCGCTTTAAACTCGCGGCTGATGGGCAACTCGATATCCTGCAACTTGAGAAAAACGATCAATCAGTGATGTTTTTCAGGCGCTCAGATGGCGGATTTGGCCGTAGTAAATAACACGCTTTGATCAAGGGGGTTATTTACTTGCTGAGCTGCATGTCGATATGCGGGATATCATCTTCTAGATACATCGCCGACGTTTGTTGAAAACCATAACTTTGATAGAAGCTAGCAAGATAGTGCTGTGCACCAATTTCAATATCTTGATTGGGCCACAGCTTCTGGCATTCGGCTAATGCTTGCTGCATTAATTGGTGTCCAAGGCCATTTCCTCTCGCTTCTTTTTGGGTTGCAATGCGACCAATGCTGACACTTGGGTAGCTAATCCCCGCAGGGAGTAAGCGCGCGCAGGCAACAATCTGCTGATCCTGTTCACCAATTAAATGAAAAACACCTGGCTGAATATCTTTATTATCCAATTCAGGGTAAGGACAGGTTTGTTCGACCACAAAGACATCGACGCGCAGTTTAAGTAGCGCATAAAGTTGATGAGTGGTTAATTGTGAGAATGAAAGACAGTGCCAAGTAATCATCGTAGTGCCCCTTTAAAAATGGATGTCGTTACTCTATCAAGCTTAAGTGCATGATTCATTAACAAAGGTTAAGAGTGAGCTACAAACTTGATGAATGATAAATAAAGATTCACTAGCCACACGAGGTTAAATAACGATAATAGGCGTTTAATTTTCGTCTAACGAAAGGACGGTCTCTTGAGTAATCTCTCTTTTTCAACGGTAAATCTACAACCAGAACTTCTTTCTAACCTCGATACTTTGGGATACACCAAGATGACGCCGATTCAGGCGTTAAGCTTGCCAACCATTTTGGCGGGTAAGGATGTGATTGGCCAAGGAAAAACAGGCTCAGGAAAAACAGCAGCGTTTGGTTTAGGCGTATTATCTAACCTCAACGTTAAGCGTTTTCGCGTTCAAGCTTTGGTGCTATGCCCAACGCGGGAGTTAGCCGATCAAGTCGCAACGGATATTCGCACACTCGGCCGCGCCATTCATAATATTAAAGTGCTCACCTTGTGTGGCGGCATGCCAATGGGGCCACAAATTGGTTCGTTAGAGCACGGTGCACATATTTTGGTTGGTACTCCGGGGCGTATTCTTGACCATTTAGACAAAGGTCGTATCGATCTCTCTGAACTCAATACGTTAGTGCTTGATGAAGCGGACCGAATGCTCGAAATGGGTTTCCAAGAAGCGCTGGATGCGATCATCAATGAAACGCCAACCAGCCGTCAAACCTTGCTGTTTAGTGCTACGTTCCCAAATCAAATCAAACAAATTGCGCAGCGGATTATGCGTGAGCCTGAAATGGTCAAAGTTGAATCCACCCATGATACGTCCAGCATTCAGCAATATTTTTATAAAGTAGAGGGAACAGAGGCGCGTGATCGCGCGTTAGAACTGCTGCTTTTACACCATCAGCCTGAATCTGCCGTGGTGTTCTGTAATACAAAGAAAGAAGTACAAAGTGTTGCTGAAGATCTACATCACAAGGGCTTTAGTGTGGTGGAACTGCATGGTGATTTAGAGCAGCGTGACCGTGACCAAGCTTTGGTGCAGTTTGCTAATAAAAGTATCTCCATTTTAGTTGCAACCGATGTGGCGGCACGTGGCCTTGATGTCGATAACTTAGATGCGGTATTTAACTTTGAGTTATCACGTGATCCTGAAGTGCACGTGCACCGCATTGGGCGTACTGGCCGAGCGGGCAGTAAAGGCTTAGCTTTTAGCTTCTTCAGTGACAGTGAAATGCACCGAGTGGCGATGATTGATGAATATATGGATATGCCCATCGAACCTGCTAAATTGCCTGATGCCAGTGCGCTAAACAACGCGCCTTATCAAGCCAATATGGTCACTATCCAGATTGATGGCGGTAAAAAGCAGAAAGTGCGCCCGGGAGATATTCTAGGGGCGTTGACCAGTAACGACGGTATTGACGGTCAATATGTCGGTAAAATTAACATGTTACCGATGCGCAGCTACGTTGCAGTCCATAAATCGGTGGCGAAAAAAGCACTGAAGAAAATGGAAAGCGGTAAGATGAAAGGACGCCAATTTAGAGCACGCCTTCTAAAATAAGCCCCTTCATTTAGAATTAAAGCCAGCGAACAACTCGCTGGCTTTTGCGTTTATGAGGGTTTTGAACTGACGGGTGTCGAGTCCAAATAAGCGCTGGCCTGCTCCTTACCCATGTATTTTGCCAGTGTATGCAGCGGAACTTGTTTCAAGTTCACTACAATTAAGCCATCTAACGCATTGTTAAACGCGGGGTCGACATTAAAACAGACGAGCTTGCCATTCATCCCTAAATATTGGCGCAGCAATACAGGAAGGCCCTTGCCATTTTCCATTTTTGCTAACACTTTCGACAGCAGAGAAATGCTTGCCAAAGAGGAGAGCAAGTTGGTTTGCCAAAATGTGTTCCCATTGCACCGTAGTGGAGTGGAAGGTGAAACCAAGGTTGCCTTTTCATGATCATAATGATGAATAGAGAGTGTGGCGGACATTAATTGTCGCGCGGTGTGGCTGTAATCGTTGCTAATGCTTACTGGGCCAAACAAGTGCGTATATTGTGGATGACGCGCGACAAACGCAGCAATACCTTTCCACAGCATTAACAGTGAGTTGAGGTTGCGCTGGTATTTCGAGGAAACCACCGAGCGGCCTAGCTCAATACTGGTATCGAGTGTGTTGATGAAGGCTTCATCATACTGAAATAAGCTACGGGAATAGAGCCCTGCTAACCCTTGCTTCGCTATCAGTTCATCCACTAACCCCAATCGATAAGCTCCAACAATTTGACGGTCTTTCTTGTGCCAAACAAAGAGTTGGTAGTAATGGCGATCATACTCATCAAGATCACAAGCTAAGCCGCTTCCTTCACCTACGGCGCGAAAACTCTCTTCACGAATTCGACCAATCTCTTGCAGTATGTGGGGCAACTGCTCGCTTGCGGCGCAATAGACAATCCAATCACCTTGCTCTAAGAGCTTGCTTTCGCTTGGCAGCGCGGCGAGATCTTGCTCGAGTTTCTCTGCGGTAAGCGCATCAATAATAGGGAGGGGCGATGTCACTAACTCTGGTGAGGATGGCGTTGCGGAAGCTGCTGCACTCATTAAATAGGTATTGAGACGCAGATAATGAACAATGTCTCGTTCCTGTTCAAATGCTTTCACTTCAGAATAGGGGATGGGATTGCCGATGGAAATCTCAATGTTGTGCGCCTGCTTATTCAGTAGCTCGCGGCCGAGCAATGCCGTTCGCAGTAGTGGATGAATTCGCCCCGCTTGATAAAACAGAGTGCTATTTTTACCATTAATAAAGATCGGGACGGTGGTGGCTTGGGCGCGTTTAACAAATTTGGCGACGGATTGACTCCATTCGATATCCGACAGTGTTTGCGATCCTTTGGGGTAAGTAGATACCTCACCAGCAGGGAAGATAATCAATAAGCCACTTTGAGCCAAATGAAGATTCGCATCTCGAATGGCTTGCGCATTGGTGCTGCGAGCACTTTTGCTATTGAACACATCGACACCGATAAAGAGTTCACTAATTTCAGGCAGGCGCTTTAGCAACTGATTCGCCAGCACTTTAATATCGGTGCGTACTGAACCAATTAAATCGGCTAATATCACCCCTTCAATTGCGCCCAGAGGGTGGTTAGCGACGATCACCACCGGCCCTGTTTGTGGAATGTTATCGATGCTGCCTAAAGCAAGGCGATATTCGATATTGAGTGCCGCTAGCGTGTAGCGCATAAACTCAAAGCAAGAGGGTTTGGCAGGACGCTGCTGATACAGTTTATCCAGTGTTGCAAGCCCAGAGGCCCATTCAACAATTGATTCTGCGACGCCAAATGGAGTGTGTCGTGGTAAACGAAAAGGACTGGCTAGCATAATTACACTCCTTTATTCAGCCACTGGTGCAATAAACCATCACCGTTTTTGAGATCTCGTCGCACCAAAAAAGCCGCACACAACCAAACAAGACAAGCCATCGCAAATAGCAGGCCGCTATCATTGCCGACCACTTCTCCTACTTGGTTAAACTCTGGCATCGCAATGCCAAGAGGCGTAAATAAATGAAAGAAAATCGCACCACTCATAATGCCGACGCTCATCAGTGCACCAAGGCCATGCCAGCGGCTAAACAGCAAAATAGAGGCTATCAGTTCAGCCGTTCCGATTAAATACCCGCCATACACAGCAAACCAACCGAGGCCAGACCACGCACCTAAGGTGCCAAAAATATAGTTGGTTTCGTAAGAGCCGGAAAACTTAAAGACAAGCGATTGAATAAAAACAAACGCAATCAAGAGTGAGGGGAGATGCTGGCTAGCTTTAAACGTCATGGTGTGGCTCCTACTTAATTAAATTGGGCCAATTTTTATCGGCCTGTTGGATGTGCACCGCTTGGTTGGCATCCCATAATGTTTTGATCTTTTTGTCGTAATTGAGATAGAGCTTGCCGTCGACGATCGCCCATTGATTGGGATCTCCCGGAGCAAAATCGTTCTTTTCAGAGATGGCCCAAGCGCAGTAGCCGCCATACTGCGGCGCATATTGGTTAGGGTTATTCAGAAACAGTTCAAGATTCTCTTTTGAAGAAAAATACCACTGCGCATTTTTATAAAGGGTCGAAAAATCGGAGGAACCTTTTACTGGCTCTCCTTCGGTGAAGTAGGCGACGGTGTCATAGCCACTCAGCGCTTTATTGCTCAGAAAGCTGGTGTAAATTTCATCCTCAGCGAGGCTCACGCTGCTGACAAACAGCAGTAATAGTCCTAGTAAACGTTTCATTGTTGATTCCTCATAAATTGGCGACCCAAGGCGTGGTTTTGTCGATCTCATCGCGCTGCTGGTGGAGTGATGTCTCACTGAGCTGTAAGCAAGGTGAACCTGAGATATAGGTCATATACTGCTGCTGTTGTGTGACGCGTAAATAGGTAAAGCTAACGGTGTGCGCATCTTGACGATGCATACAGGGTGCCCAATGTGGATGGGCGACATGGTGGTGGGCGTGAAACTTTAGTCGCTGTTGCACACTATTTTCCTCGGCGATTAAAGCTTGATAGAGCTGCGAGCGGTAGTGTTGCACCTGTTCTAAATCGACACTGGATGAAAATAGAGGCGATTGCGTCACCGCAATTTGGCTCTGTTCACCATTCCACGCCAGAGCCATTACATTACTTTGTACATCAGTTAAATTAGGGTCGAAAGCAAGCAAAGTGAATGGTGCAAATTGCTGAAGATTAAGCTGTGCAAACGCTTGGATAACCTTCTCGACACTGACTTGACTGGATAAATGCTTAAGCAATTGACCGCGGCTCACTAAGCGTTCGGCATCGGCTCCTTGGGGGATTTTACCTTGGTAATTATTGAGCAAGCACAAAGCCAAACCGCATTCATTAAGGCTGATCCAACTGCCTCCACCGGCAGGATCAATCGGCATCAACACTTCAACACCAGCTTGCGTGTATTGTTTAGGCGGCAACGCTAATGGGCGGTTTTTTTGTTCATCACGGTTAAAAAACAGATGATAGCCGTGTTTGTCGAGTAACCAAGAAACTGAGCACATGTTATTGCCCCCGAATGAAGGAGGCCGTGGCTGGCGCTAAGCCGAAAGCGGCATCGGTTTCTACATGCAGCAAATGAGCGACCACTTTAGCCATCGCAAAATGGTGCTGTGCATGCAAAGTGGCGAAGCTTAGCTCTCGCTCCCATGTTGATGATAAAGAGCACACTTGCGTTTCCTGCAATGAGGTTTCAACAAGTACCGTAACGGATTTTTGGAGTGAGGCCGAGCACTGCGTTAACCATTGAATTAAATACTCAATTTCGGCCAAGGCCGCAGCACGGGACGTCTCAACGAGGTGGCCCCGGCGGCGTTGGTTGTAATCAATAGTGCTAGTTGAGTTAGCCAGCGCATGAAACAGATCTAACCAATGACGAAAATGTTGCCCCACTGAACTGGCGACAATTGGCGTGGCTAAGTGGGTGTAGTGCCTATCTTCTAACTGTTCGAGAAACTGGTGCGCTTGTTCCAGTGTTTCAATGCCGCCTTGGATCACGGGGGCATGATTAGGCTGCGATGCGCTTTGTTGTGAACTTGTGGTGATTGCAAACATATTTCTATCCCTATGATTGTTCTTATGGATAAGGTTAATCCGTGCTTGGGTAGTGTTCGGTTAAGGCCTTTTCTTTGCGCCAAGCGTTCAGCAGTTCAGCCATTTTGGGTGTTTGATGGCCTAACTTTCGCTGTTGCGCGCCAATGTCGAATAAGATTCGGTACTGTCTGAGTAAGGTCGAGAAGATCTCTCGCAGCGGTGTTTCTCTATCCCAAATATGAGCGGCTTCACTGCTTGCGCCATTGATTTCCAAAATCGTGAACTGTTCTCCAGCCATCAATTGGTGAATATTGGCAAACTTGATATCGAGCCGCCCATAGTGAAACCCGTCAACATTGTTAAAAATCTCATCTAACTTGTTGGTGAGAGCGCGAGTAATGTAACGGTTACCATTGCGGAAAATCGATCCGCGACTATGGCTGCCCGCAAAGGCGAGTTGAAACTCCTGCCCGGCTTCAAGAACCCAATCGAGCTTCTCAAGGTGGCGAGGAAAATAGAGGTGAGGGAGTTGCCCTGCGCGTGGGCAGCGTTCAATTAACTGCTTTAAAGTGTGAATGCCATCCCCAGTGACAAACGGGGCATACTTAAGTGTGATGGAAATAATGTTGCCTTGAGCCTCATCGGGATAGCGCACATAAAATACGCCAGCTTCAGCCTGATACGGCGCTTTTTGTTGCAGTAAAAAACGGGCGTTAATCGGGAATGATTGGATGTAGTCACTCAGTTGTTGTTCATTTTGCAGCAGTTTGACGCCAACGCCGCGGCAGCCTAAATCTGGTTTAGCGACAAGAGGGAAATCCAACGATGCTTGTTGCATTGCAGACAGAGCCTGTGCTGTTTGCTGCTGAGCGGTTTGATGGCTTTTCGTTCGGGTGATAAAGGGCGATATCCACTGCTGAGCGTATTCACCGGCTAGATTAAGAATGTCGTGTTTTGACTCTCCAACCATGCCGCTGAGCTTGATGCCGGGGTTTGCAATTAAAGGTAAGCCCCAGTTGCCATAACGCAGCCCTTGCAGCAGGCTTTGAATCACCACCGGAGTGTAGAAAAACCAACTGGGCAGAAATTCATAAGGAGAAATGCTGCGTTTGGTGTCTTGCTCTAAAAGCGGCATACCCGCGTTGATTTTGCCATGTGCAATGCAAGGCATTTCTAATTTGGCGTTCATGACAATCCTTTAGAAAATGATTTGTTGAGAAGACGATTGGTGAGCATTAATAGCCCAACCGCGATAGGAATAATGATCCATTGATAAGGAGAGGACTGTTGCCAAACCTGACTCCCTAGGTAATAAAGCGTTGAAAAAACGATCAGTGTCCACAGTGCTGTGGCCGTCAGTACGGAGCACAGAAATAGCGCCAACGGAATAGAAAAAAAGCCGCTCAAAGTAAAACCCACCGTTCTTAGGCCGGGGACAAAGCGAATAATAAACAGATTTAAAAAAGTATGATGGTGCAGTTTGCGACGGACGGTTCGAAAATGTTTATTGGTCAGCGCTTGATAACGAAGCGGACGAACGCGTTGTGCCACTTGGCCTAAGTAATACAAACCGAGATCGCCACTAACAATGCCGACAAAAATAGCCAACAACGCCAAGCCGGGGGGCATGAGATTTTGCAAAGCCAGTGTGGCGGCGGTTACAATAGCGACATCCTCTAACAAATAGGAAAGCAAAATTACGCCGATGAATAGTAAAGTCAGTGAATGACTTTCGGCTGTTAGAAAGGTTTGAATGTCGATAGCAAGCCCCACACTTCCTCCTTAGCAAATTATGATCAAGTATAGAATAAGGCGCTGATTGCGCTTTTATTCTCATTACGAGGACAAAGACCTGCCAAAGAATAGAAAAATTGCATGTCTGATGATTTTTTATAATTAAATTTAATCAAATTAATGTTTGAAAATTAAACAGAGGTTGTAACGAACCTTAAATGAAGCGTGGATAGTCAAGAACCATCAAGATCAGAGTTAGGGTTGTCGAGCAGGAAATAAAAAACGCAGCGCAAGGCTGCGTTTGTGGGGTGAAAGCGCCTTAATTCATTGGCCTCTTTCAATCGATTTGAGTGGGGGTTATTGGGTAAGGTCAATCCTGTAAACCGCAAAACCAACCTCATCGTTTTCCACCAAAGTCATTGGGTATTGGCCTTTCTCTTTGATGAACTGTGCTGCTTTCTCACTTGGAGAGGTTTCAAAACGAATATCTAATGCAGTATTGGTTTTCATCGGAGCAAACGACCAGTTGTTATCAGCACTTGGCGTAACTTGACCTTTTTCTTTACTCACGCGCGAAATGTAGTTGGCAACGGCCGTGCGGTTTTCGTCGGGTGAGTCAAAGGCAACAAATTGTGCGCCCGTGCCTGCAAATTTATTGCTGTAAGCGCGGTAGTTATTGGTGGCGACAATAAAGGTCTGTTTTACATCGATAGGTTTACCTTGATAAGTTAAGCCTACAATGCGCTCAGCATCTTTATTCGCCACTTTACAATCACCATCGTATTTGGCGGGTTGAGTAACATCGATTTGGTAATTCACCCCATCCATCACATCAAAGTTATACGTGCGGAAATCAGCCCAATTGATCAAGGATTGTGGTTGAGTGCTGTGCGGATCAATCTGATTAAACTGCCCCGCGCTGCATTCCAACCATTCCTTCACTTCTTTACCCGTCATTTTCAGCGCGACTAATGTATTAGGGTAAAGATAGAGATCCGCTGCGTTACGAAATGTCAGTTGGCCAGCTTCGACTTCAGTGAAACCGGCAGGATCATCTTTACGGCCACCAACTTTGAAAGGGGCTGCGGCCGATAACACCGGCAAACCATCAAGATCAGGGTCGCCTTGAATAAAGCGTTCCACATAATCTTTTTGTGCAAGGTTAACGATTTGCACGGTTGGGTCATCTTGTACCAAGGCTAAAAAGCTGTACATCACATCATTTGCTTGGCCAATCGGTTGATTCACGAAATCTCGCGTGCCTTTGTGGTCCGACTCTAAGGCTTTCACTATGCCTGTATCGGCTGCTGCCAGTGATTTCTTATTGGCTTTATCGAAGATTGGGCGAGCTTGGGATTGACCATTCACGACTGACCATTGGCCATCTTTGCTTTGCAAAGTCAGATCCATCACACCAACATGGCTACCCCAGCGCCCCGGCATGACAGCGGTTACGCCATTAATGGTGCCTTTAGTTACATCTGCTCCTGGCAGTTTGGCAAAATCTTGGCTAGGGAATACCGCGTGAGAGTGACCAAAAGCAATTGCGTCAATGCCTTCTACTTGGGTGAGGTAGTAAACCGAGTTTTCTGCACCAACGGAATATGGGTTAGCTGAGACACCAGAGTGCGGGATTGCCACGATCACATCGGCACCCTCTTTTTTCATCTGCGGGATCAGCTCCTCGGCTGTTTGCTTGATGTCTTTGGCAAACACTTTGCCATCCAGGTTTTTCTTATCCCACACCATGATTTGTGGTGGGACAAAACCAATGTAACCCACTTTAATTTGGTGCTCTTTGCCATCGGTATCTTTGAACGTGTGCGTTTTAATGAGATAGGGATTGAAGAAGTGTTTGCCCGTTTGTTGGTCATAGACGTTGGCATTGACATACGGGAATGCGGCGTCGTTAATACTCTCCTTTAAAAAGGACAAACCGTAGTTAAATTCATGATTACCAATGTTACCCACATCGTAGCCGAGCTGATTCATCGCTTTGTAAACTGGGTGAACCTCACCAACCTTGATGCCTTTGGCGGCCATATAGTCACCCATTGGGCTACCTTGGAGTAAATCACCGTTATCGACCAAAATGCTGTTTTCGACTTCGCTGCGCGCTTGCTTCACTAACGTCGCCGCACGAGATAAACCAATCTGGTTCGATGGCTTGTCTTTGTAGTAATCGTAATCCATCACATTGGTGTGAATATCAGTCGTTTCGACGATACGCAGTTTAATGGTGCCCGCCATTGCTGGGCCAGCCATTGCTAACATACCGCTCAAAATCGCGATGGAGAGAGGTTTCACTGCCACTTTCATTGTGTACTCCAGTTAGGGGTAGGGAACAAATAACTCGTCTAATGTAACAAAATCTTATGAAACGATGATTTCAATGAATATCAATTTGTGATGTTACGCGTTAACTCACCGGCATTCTGTCGACAAGATCTCATCATTGATTGGCTTTTAATCAGAGAGATAGTCACTTCTTATTCGGAATTATCCATTCCCTTATCAGCTTTTGATATAAAAAATGAAATTTTAGAATTTCAGGTAATATGAAGAGCCCGCCATAATGCATCCATGAATTAAGTTATGGATAACAACAATGAGTACGACGGAAACCATTTCTCAGTTGCCAATCAAAGGGCCGCGCTTAGTTGCGGTCAACAATGATGCTTTGGCAAGTAGCGCTCCATCGTACGTCAAAAGCCAATTGATCTGCGGTGAAGTGGCTTTGATTGGTGCAGGGCCGGGCGACCCAGAACTGCTGACGCTCAAAGCGTTGAGCTTTCTACAACAAGCCGACGTGGTGTTGTACGACTACCTAGTGTCTGATGAAATTATGGCGCTGGTGCCGAGCGATACCATCTTAGTCTGCGTGGGTAAGCGCGCTGGACACCACAGTGTTCCTCAAGAAAAAACCAATCAATTGCTGATCGATTTTGCGCAGCAAGGTTACAAAGTCGTGCGTATTAAAGGCGGCGATCCGTTTATGTTTGGCCGCGGTGGTGAAGAGTTGGAAGTGCTGTTTGATGCGGGAGTGAAATTTCAGGTGATCCCCGGTATTACAGCGGCGGCAGGCGCAACGGCCTATGCGGGAATTCCACTGACTCATCGTGATTATGCGCAATCCGCTCTGTTTGTCACCGGTCACCTTAAAGCGGAAAACGATGACATGGATTGGTCAACACTGGCACGTGGTAATCAAACCTTAGTCATTTACATGGGCTTGATGAAGTCGAGTTATATCCAGCAGCAGTTGATTGAACATGGACGCCAAGCCAACACACCAATCGCGATTATTGAACGCGGTACTCAGCGTTCGCAAAAAGTCTTCAAAGGGCAGCTCAGTGACTTATCACAACTGGCGGTGCAGGCACAGGCTCCGGCCTTGATTGTGGTGGGCGAAGTGGTGGCGCTGTCGGAAAAACTGCATTGGTTTGGTGAACAACCCGCGCAGCAAAACCAAGTGAATTACGCCTGATTGCAAGGCTAGTCAGTTAGTTCCAACTCAATACTCAAACCAATTTCTCATTGCACAAGGCTCGCAATGCGAGCGAAAAGGAAGCATGCAGATGGATCAACAACGCTTAACCCATTTACAACAGCTCGAAGCCGAAAGTATTCATATTTTACGTGAAGTGGCCGCTGAA
Source organism: Vibrio sp. V09_P4A23P171 (assembly GCF_963875615.1). Taxonomy (NCBI): domain Bacteria; kingdom Pseudomonadati; phylum Pseudomonadota; class Gammaproteobacteria; order Vibrionales; family Vibrionaceae; genus Vibrio; species Vibrio sp. V09_P4A23P171. The sequence continues at coordinate 63,638 of NZ_CAWNMR010000055.1, read as the reverse complement.
TTTGATAACCCAGTAATGATGTATTCGATTGGTAAAGACTCTTCGGTGATGCTGCATTTAGCGCGCAAGGCTTTTTATCCGGGGAAAATTCCCTTCCCACTGCTGCATGTGGACACCGGTTGGAAATTTCGTGAGATGATCGAATTTCGTGATCGTATGGCGCACAAGTATGGTTTTGAGCTTTTGGTACACAAAAACCCAGAAGGGATCGCGATGGGGATCAGCCCTTTTGAGCATGGATCTTCAAAGCATACTGACATCATGAAAACCCAAGGTTTAAAACAAGCGTTGAACCAATATGGTTTTGATGCTGCTTTTGGTGGTGCGCGTCGTGATGAAGAGAAATCACGCGCGAAAGAGCGTGTTTATTCTTTTCGTGACAAGAACCACACGTGGGATCCGAAGAACCAGCGTCCGGAGCTATGGAAAACCTACAACGGCCAAATCAATAAAGGTGAGAGCATTCGTGTTTTCCCATTGTCGAACTGGACTGAATTGGATATTTGGCAATACATCTATTTGGAAAACATCGAGATCGTACCGCTGTATTTATCGGACATTCGCCCAGTTGTCGAACGCGATGGGATGCTGATCATGGTCGATGACGAGCGGATGAAGCTTCAACCTGGAGAAGAAGTACAGCACAAGAGTGTGCGTTTTCGCACGTTAGGTTGTTATCCACTCACTGGCGCAATTGAATCAGAGGCCAATACGCTAACGGGCATCATTGAAGAGATGCTGGTGGCCACTTCCAGTGAACGACAAGGCCGCGCGATCGACCACGATCAATCAGGATCGATGGAATTGAAAAAACGCCAAGGTTATTTCTAAGCCTCTAAGGAAAGATTATGAATAGTGCAGTTCAAGCTCAGCTTTCTGAGATCGGTATTGAAGCTTATCTCACGCAACACCAGCACAAATCGTTACTGAGATTTCTGACTTGTGGCTCGGTTGATGATGGAAAAAGTACCTTGATTGGTCGTTTGCTTCATGACACAAAACAGATTTATGAAGATCAACTGGCCGCCGTCCATTCCGATAGCCAGCGTGTTGGCACGACGGGCGAGCGCCCCGATTTAGCTCTGTTAGTTGATGGCCTGCAAGCGGAACGTGAGCAAGGGATCACCATTGACGTGGCGTATCGCTATTTCTCTACTCAAAAACGCAAATTCATCATTGCCGATACTCCGGGGCATGAGCAGTACACGCGCAATATGGCGACAGGCGCATCCACTTGCGATCTCGCGGTGATTTTGATCGATGCCCGTAAAGGCATTTTGGATCAAACGCGTCGCCACTCATTCATTGCCAATCTGTTAGGTTTGAAGCATTTTGTGGTGGCGGTGAATAAGATGGATCTGGTCGATTACTCACAAGATCGTTTTGAGCAGATCCGTCAAGACTACGTGGAATTTTCAAAGCATCTGCAAGGTGATACTGATATTCAGATCATCCCGCTTTCTGCTCTGGAAGGGGACAACGTGGTCGAAGCAAGCCAACATATGCGTTGGTATCAAGGCCCATCACTGCTGGAGCTGCTTGAAACGGTGGACGTTGATCAGCAAAAAGGAGCCAGTGAGTTTCGTTTTCCTGTGCAGTATGTGAACCGACCGAATCTCGATTTTCGCGGTTTTGCAGGCACGATTGCAGCAGGCAGTATCAGCGTTGGAGATGCAATCACTGCACTTCCGTCTGGAAAAACATCCACCGTGGCACGTATTGTTACTTTCGATGGAGATTTGCCGCAAGCGCAAGCCGGCCAAGCGGTGACGTTAACGCTCAGCGATGAAATTGACATCAGCCGTGGTGATCTTATTGTGCTGCAAGGAGCGCAGGTTGAATCAACTAACCATCTATTAGCCGATGTGGTCTGGATGACAGAACAACCACTCAAAGCCGGGCGTGAATACAACATCAAAATTGCAGGTAAGAAAACCGTCGGCCAGTTGCAAGCAGTACGTCACCAGTACGATATTAATAATTTATCGACTTATCACAGTGAAGAGTTGCCGCTCAATGGCATTGGCTTGTGTGAATGGTCGCTAACAGAGTCGATCGCGCTGGATAAATACTTAGACAGTGCCAATACTGGTGGTTTTATCATCATCGATCGCCTGACGAATGTGACGGTGGGGGCGGGCTTGGTTCGAGATAGTTTGCAAAACATCGCTCATGCTCAAAGTGTCCATTCTGCGTTTGAAGTTGAATTGAATACCTTGATCCGCAAGCACTTCCCACACTGGGAAGCTAAAGATCTTCGTCAGTTACTCAAGGCTTAACTGTGGTGATTCGGTGGGAGGGATTGCCGCTTACAGCGTCCCTCTATTGGCTAGTTTGAGGCAACAAAGGATTGAGTAATGAGTACGAATTTGGCCAATAAAGATGAAAATGTTGTCTGGCATCAGCATACGGTGGATAAGTCGTTCCGCGCCAACTTAAAACAACAACAGCCAGCAGTATTGTGGTTTACGGGGCTGTCAGGGGCGGGAAAATCAACCATTGCTGGTGCGTTGGAACAGCGTTTAGCTCAACTCGGGTATCACACCTATTTACTCGATGGGGATAATGTACGCCACGGCTTGTGCAGCGACCTTGGGTTCTCAGAGCAAGATCGGCGAGAAAATATTCGCCGTATTGGTGAACTCGCGAAGCTGATGGCCGATGCTGGGTTAATCGTGTTATCAGCATTCATTTCACCGCATCGCGCTGAGCGTCAATTAGTGCGCGATATGCTGCCACAAGGTGAATTCATCGAAGTGTTTGTCAATACCAAGTTGGACGTGTGCGAGCAGCGTGACCCGAAGGGGCTGTATAAAAAAGCGCGCGCTGGTGAAATCAGTAATTTTACGGGCATTGACTCTGAGTATGAGTCGCCGCAAAGCCCTGAGATCAATCTTGCAGCTGGCGAAAAAAGCATTGATGAGCTGGTGGAAATTTGCCTAACAGCGCTGCAAGTACGAGCGATTATCGCCTAATGTAGAAGAGGGCTCATCAGCTTGAGCCCTTTATTTTTGAGGCTAGACGGCGTGATGAAAAGAGCTGCTGGCAACTTCGGTGTGGACAGTGAATTTCTGGCTAAGCACCGCCAACATTTGATCGTAGTATTGCATATTCGGTTTATTACCCAGTAGCTTACACAGCTCATTGCCAGTGGGACTGAAACGGTAATAGAGCAGCCTGACTCCTTTACTCATCGATTGCAGTGACAGATTCTTGCCTTGATAGGTCAACAGCAGTGCCGGTTCAAGTTCAATTTCTCCAGATTCCAGTTCAGTGGCATGCAGTAAGCCAAGCTCGATCAGTACCAACAGGCTCGAATAGGGTAATTGGAAACTACCCATATTGATGACAAATGTGCTGATGCGTTTTCCTAAACTAAAAATACCGTTAGTAGCACGAATGCCGACCAACAGCTTGCGGCTGTTATCGCTACCAAAACAGCAGGCTAACGCTGAGGCTTTTTGGAGTATCTGCGCCTCTTTTGGTGTCATGTCTTGTAATACTTGCAGCGCTTTCATTGAGGTTGAACCGGGGTTGGTCACCTCGCGTTTGAGTACTTGCGCCCAAAGTCGCTGCATCGAAGAGTTGTGGATGTCTTGCGCCATATCGAAAAAACGGTGTAACCAATCTTGATCAGGCTCTCCCGCGGTCTCGTTTTTACAAGAGATATGCGCCAGTTTGACGATCTGCTCTAGGTTTTTTTGTCGCTGCTCTTTACGTTGCTGTTCTCTAAATAAGGCGCGATCAAGCGAGGTTTTTTCTGGCGGATCCGTTTGTAGCAGCGCATCTAAGCCGTGATATTGAGCAATATTCAAAATGCGACTACCACTGTCTTTGATGTAGCTCGATTTTTTTTCGTGGCTTTGACCTGAGTTGGCTTGATGTTCAATCACTACAGGGTTGTTGGTATCTGCCATTTTATGTCCGCTTCAATCACCCATTTCATTCATGGATTAAAATGTAACGTGTAACGCATTTTCCATCTAGGAAAAACATTCGTTCTAGATCATAAATTTGCGCTATCCCTAATGATAATAACTTGTTAAAATTGTTATCGGAATTTGTGGGGCGCTTATGAAGTGTTGGAAAGAAAATAGACTGAAAAAGCACCTATCGATTACTTTACTATTGTTGATATATGTCGCTTTGCTAGCGTATTTATCTAAATATATCGTTTAGTTTAGATGAATCAATAGGTTGCCATTTTGTTAACTACATGTCGTCGTATTCTTCGATCGCAGTGCCTTCGATCACATACGCTGTTTCGGCCAGATCGTGGCTAACACTTTCGGTTTTCAGTGTCCCAATCAGATAAATTACATCCCAGAGCTGCTGGATTGGAGCACCTTGCGGATATTTCACATAAATAATTTGGTTTGGTGGCGGTGGCGGCACGTGAATGCATGCGCCAAAGTAGGGCACCAGTAGAAACTCAGTAACGTTATTGGCGTCACCTTCCAGTGGGATCACAAAGCCGGGTATTTTGACCACGCTGCCATTAAGCTCTTTTCTAACTCCGCCGATTTTTGATTGTGCAGCCGTCATTTCGCCATCATGGTTCAATGCTGGCATGCCATCGGCGTTGAATTGGTTACGTTCATTCTCGGGGATCAGATCGATCCAATCGAGCGTCAGTACTTGTTCATTACTCTGTGCGTACATCGGTAACAAGCCTGATAGCAGCAGCGTGCTGATAAGCAGTAGTTTTTTCATCGTTAAGTCCTAAATTCGAATGGTCATTCCATCGCTAAGTGATTGTCTATAGGCGCGTAGAGCCGGGATAACACCAATAATAATGCCAGCCAGCTGTACATAAGCTAATAATTGCCACTCATAGCCGCTTAAGGTGCTGAGTGTGATTTGAATGCCATAATGCTGCGCAATAAAAGGTTGCGCCAGTGCGAGCAGTGAATATAACCCCGCTAATCCAACGCAGATGCCAATAAAGGTCAGCGTCGTCGCTTCGCTGATAAGCAGAGCAAAAATATGTTTAGGTTGTGCGCCCATGGCGCGCAGAATCGCCATTTCACGGCGTCTTTCCTGCAAGCTTGTCAGTAAGCTGCTGAGCATACCAAGTAACCCTGCCGCCACCACAAAGACCGACACCGCCATTAAAGCTTGTTCTGCTATCGACATCATACCCCACAGTTCTTGCAGAGCGACGCCGGGCATAATGGCGCTCAAAGGTTCTTGGCGATAGTTATTGATTTCACGTTGCAGTGCAAAGGTTTGAATTCTCGATTTTAAACCGATCAACATGGCGGTGATCTGCTTGGGTTGAAAGTTGTGTTGTTCAAGTTGCTCTTTGGATGGTGAATTGCCTAAATGCGCACCCGATTCCCAACCCACGTGAATGGCTTCAATCGCTTCTAATGAGACATGCACCGTTTTGTCTACGGGCGTTCCCGTTGGCGCTAAAATACCCACTACTTTGAAAGGGAGGTTGTCGTGGCGGCTAAAACCCACATCGCTGATCCCATGCGCAATAATGATGTCACTGCCAATATGATAACCTAAGGTTTTGGCGACATCAGAACCCAATACCGTTTCAAATAAACCATGAAATTCAGTGCCTTGAGAGAAAGTGAGTGGTTGCTTACTTCCATATTTGAAATGCTCGAAATAATGGTGATTGGTGCCCATAACGCGAAACCCTTGGTGTGAGTCACCCAATGAAATGGGGATCGCCCACTTGACGCTGCGATGCTCACTGAAGGCTTGGTAGCTTTTCCAGTCGATATTATTGGTGGCATTGCCAATTCTAAATACCGAATAGAGCAGCAAGTTGACTTGTCCAGAGCGGCCGCCGACGATTAGATCCGTCCCTGAAATGGTGTTGGCAAAGCTCTCTTTAGCTTGAGTTCGAATGCGTTCAACCCCCATTAACAGAATGACTGAAATGGCAACCGTCAGAATGGAGAGTAGCGCTGTGGTTTTGCGGTTAAGTACGCTTTTCCACGCCAGATTGGTAATTACATTCATGCTGTCACTCCTGCCTGATTCAATTGAGGGAGGTAAACTGCGCGGTCAAATAAAGCTTCTAAGGTGGGATCGTGGCTCACAAACACCAGTGTTGAACCTGCCCGATTCGCCTCTTCCAATAACAGTTCGATAAACGCGAGTCGATTGTCGTGATCCAGCGCAGAGGTTGGCTCATCGGCGATGATCAGCTTGGGTTCTCCAATCAGTGCTCTCGCCGCCGCGACACGCTGCTGCTGGCCAATACTCAGTTCGATAACCGGTTTAGTCAGTAGTTCAGGTGCAAGATGTAGGCGAGTGAGTAACTGTTTTGCTTTCTCAATCAGATCGCCTGCCACATTCTGCTTGCGAGTGCTGGAAAAATGGCAAGGTAGCGTAACGTTTTCAATCACTGAGAGATAAGGCAATAAATTAAATTGTTGGAAAATGTAGCCAATATGATCGGCTCGAAAACGATCCCGTTGACGAGAAGTTAACGTCGACAGGTTGGTGCCTAAAATAGAGACCTCCCCTCGTTGTGCTTGGTTGATCCCAGTCAGTAAGCTCAGTAAGGTCGATTTGCCACAACCACTTGGCCCTTTAATAAAAAGGTGCTCTCCACGTTTTACACAAAGATCTTGGATAGATAAGGCTGGTTGTGAGCTATTCGGCCAACGAAATTCGACCTCTTTCAATTCAATGACAGACGTCAGCGATAGAATATGCAAATCACTCATTGTGAATTCCTTTAACGACAGTGAACCTAGAGTAAGTATGTGCTTACTCCAGGTTGTTGCTTATACGCCTTAAAACGTAATGCGAGTGCTGTTTGTTTTCAACTCAGAGGCAGATTGTGCTTTGTCTGTCAGTACATTGGCAGAGATAGTTTGGGTATTTGGGAACAAGTTAAACCATTGCGTGTCGAGGTACTGCAATTGCGGCATGTTATCGCAGTGATATTGGTACTGAATCGTGAATTCACCGTGACCACCGTGCTCGCCTTCATCATGCACATCTTTTTTATGGTCATGGTGTGCGTGTTGAGCATCTTTATCTTGATGTTTATCATCATGTTTTTCATGATGGTCGTGGTCGTGGTCGTGGTCGTGGTCGTGGTCGTGGTCGTGGTCGTGGTCGTGGTCGTGGTCGTGGTGCTCACCATTTAACGTATGCGCGATACGACTTTCTTCTAAATGGCACTTGGCCGGAGCGGGCAGTTGGAAAATGCCATCGGCGTGGCTGAACTGCTCAAGGACTTTATTTAAGCGCTGTTGTTGTTCATCATTTTGTGGTGCATGTTCAAAGCCGACTACATCAGCGCCGGGGGCGGTGATTTCAATCAGTAAATCTTGCCCATCTTGAGCAATATTGAACTCGACGTGGCCATGTACATGGGCCTCATGTTGGCGAAACTCTTCATTTGCCAGTGCTGGCGTGCTTAAAATTAGGCCGATAGAGAGAGCGAGTTTACGTTGGATAAACATTGGGTGATTCCTTTTAAACATCAAAATAGCCCTTAGCGCGTTGGCTTTGGGTAACAAATCATAAATAACTAGATAAGACGTCTAAAAGTGAGGAGGCGAGCGAGCAAGATAAGCGTAATGAACTGAGGGGCGACGCTGAGTTTTCTCTACTGATGATCGAATTTCGCTGCCACTAATGACAGGAAGGATAGGCAGCGCACTGCTTAGACCATTTTGAAAGCCAGAAAAAAGTTGGCAATGATGCTGCGCGTGATGTGCAGGATTAGTATCGAGGTGATGATCTACATAAGCGACATTCAACCATAGCATCAGTAGCATGGCACATAATGCAATGCTTTGAGCTTGGTAATGGGGGCAACGTAGACGGGTAAACATCAAACCAATACAGTAGTAAAATGATAATTGTTATAATATAACAATATTGTGAGAATAAAGCGTACTCTTATTTTTATAAAAGCACCTTTCACCACGATATGTTTAGCAAAGGCAGCCGTGTTATCGGCCACCTAAGGTTATTATAAATTCTGTTTGATCAAGTCTAAAACCGTTTGAATTTCCTCATCACTCAATGCACCTTCTTTAACAAACAGTACGTTACCTTGCTTGTCTTGAACGATGATCGCTGATGATTCCTCTTTTAAATCCCACGCTTTGGCTACATTTCCCGCTTCATCTAGCACCATGGAAGACCACGGAAACTCTTTCTTGCTGTCTTGAGCGGAAGATTTGACAAACGATCCTGTGCCCCAAATCGCATCATCTTGGTTGATGATCGAGGTGGTTTGATAACTTTCTGCGGGAAATTGTGCGGCCGTAATGGCGGCCATCAATGGTGCATTTAACGCTTTAGCACTGCTGCGACCAGCAATGGCTTGAATGACGCGCACTTTGCCTAGCAGTTGGCTGGTATCCCAAGTTTGAAAGGCCGTTTTATCATCTTGTAGGATGATTTCACCATATTTTTCCACTGAAACATCAGCAACTTGCTGACCTTGGGTAATGTTGTGTGCCATGGCAAGCGCTGGACAGCAGGCCATTAGAATGGCGATCACTCGTTTATTTTTCATTGTAGGGGTCCCTTTTAGTTGAGCAACAAAGGTATAGCATAGAATCAATAAAACCACGAAAAGAGGCCATGAAGCGGCTAACAAAATGCTAACAAAGCCTCAATTATACACGCTTTATTCGCTGAGCTGGGGCGGGAAGCAGATGCCTGTTCCTCCTAACCCACAATAACCATTCGGATTTTTAGCTAAATATTGTTGATGATAGCTTTCGGCGTAGTAGTAAGGACCAGCGGGTGCAATTTCGGTGGTAATTAAGGCTCGTTGACTGGCTGACAACGCCTGCTGGTATCGCTGCTTTGAGGCTTGTGCTATTTGCTGTTGTTGTTCTGAATAGGTATAGATGGCGGAGCGATACTGAGTGCCTTTATCGTTACCTTGACGCATGCCTTGGGTCGGATCGTGCTTTTCCCAAAAATGACTTAATAGCTTTTCTAATGGCAAGCGCAGTGGATCAAAGATTACGCGTACCACTTCAGTATGGCCAGTTTCACCACTGCATACTTCTTCGTAAGTTGGGTTTGGGGTAAAGCCGCCGGCATAGCCTACTGAAGTCGACACCACACCATCGAGTTGCCAAAATAAGCGTTCAGCGCCCCAAAAACAGCCCATACCAATCACTATTTGTTGCTGATGCTCATTAGGCTGCTCAGTGATGTTGCTGTGGTTAACGTAATGAATTTCCTCCACTGACATAGGGGTTTCTCGTCCTTTCAGTGCTATTTGTGCGCTGACCATTGTTTGTTTATTGAGCATGAGCTTTCCTTTTGTGTACCGATTTTTGGCTTTATTTATTGTTGTTGAGCCACTGTTTCACATTCAGCCCGAATAATTGACTGATTTCATACAGACGGAGCTTGCTATTGGCGGTATGATTTCCATCCATTAACGATCTGTTTACTCAACTGTTCCTTTAATTAAGCATGAGACGAAAATCATTACCAGTTCTATTCACGATGCTACTTATTTCCACTTCGGCGTATGCCAAGGTGGCGTTAACCATTAATGGTTTAGAGGGTGAATTAGAAAACAACGTTGAAGCCTATTTATCGTCGATTCCAGAGAGCGACTATTCTACGCATCTTCGTTTTCAATCTCGTTTAGAGAAAAGCATGACGGAAGCGCTTGTCGCGCTGGGTTACTACCATCCTCAATTTGAGTTTGTGGTGGTGAGCGATGAGCAAGAGCTGATGGTCAATATCAATCCAGGACTGCTAACAACCATTAAAGAGATGGATGTGGTGATCAGCGGGGAAGCTGAATCTGATGCTGATTTTGCCAATCTCATTAACCGCAATGCCCTTAAAGTGGGCGCGGCGGTTAATCATGGCCAGTACGATGCTTTGAAATCGGGTATCCGCAACTTAGCGTTGCAAAAAGGTTATTTTAACGGGAATTTTGAATTAAGCCGTTTGGAAGTTGCGCCAGAGTTGAATGAAGCTTTCGTACGCCTTCATTTTAACAGTGGTATTCGTTATCATTTTGGTCCCTCGCTCATTACTGGTAGCCAAATTGAAGATCAGCGAGTTCGCTCACTTCAGCCCTATAAAACCAATGATCCTTACCTTGTTTCCAAGGTAGGGGAATATAACCAAAACTTATCCAATACCGATTGGTTTTCCTCTGTTTTTGTTGAACCCGATCTTAGCCAACTGGAGAACGGTCGCGAACTGCCGATGAAGGTTTCCCTTGCACCGCAAGCTCGAAATCAGCTTGAAACCGGTTTAGGTTACTCAACGGATGTGGGAGTGCGTGGTTCATTCAAGTGGAAGAAACCTTGGGTTAACAGCCTCGGCCACAGTTTTGATAGCAGTTTCTCCCTTTCTGCCCCAGAGCAGACCATTACCGCTGGCTACAAAATACCGCTAGAAGATGTGCGGCGTGAATATTATCGAATTCAGTATGGAATGAAGAATGTCGATAACCGTGATACGAAGAGTTTGGAGTCTAACTTATCGTTTGAGCGCCACTGGCTGCGTGATGGCGGTTGGCATCGAACCCTATTCGTTCGTTATTTGATAGAAAACTACGAACAAGGTTTGCAAAGCGATGTCGGCCAGTTTGTATTACCGGGAGCGACCTATTCTCGTACGCGTGTTCGTGGTGGTTCAATGCCGATGTGGGGCGATAAACAGAGCATCACACTTGAGTATGGCGATCCAAATTTCGTCTCTGAAACGCGTGTGGTGCGGTTGTTGGCGGGCACGGCTTGGATACGCAGCGCCGGGCAAAACCACCGTGGTTTATTGCGTTTAGACGGCGGCGCAAACTTCAGTGAAGAGTTTGACAAACTCTCGCCTTCTCTGCGCTTCTTTGCTGGTGGCGATAATAATTTGCGAGGGTATAGCTATCAATCTATCTCACCTAAAGATGCCAGCGGCGCACTGACTGGGGCCAAATACATCGCTACCAGTTCGTTGGAGTATCAATATCGTTTGGTTGGAAATTGGTGGGGCGCACTGTTTGTCGATTACGGCGATGCCTTTAATGACTCACCGGATTGGAAAACTGGTGTGGGAGCCGGGATTCGCTGGGCTTCTCCGGTTGGACCGATCCGCTTAGATTTTGCATGGGGGCTTGACGCTAATCCCGGCGATGAATTTCAGCTGCATTTCACCTTGGGGCCTGAACTATGACCAAAGTGATGTTGAAGATAACCAAATGGGCATCGGCGATTTTATTCACCTTGTTGGGCGCGGTATTTATTGCACTCGCAGCCTTGTTGTTTACCAATACAGGGCTTAACGGTCTGTTGTGGGGAGCACAAAAAGCGCTGCCACAACTGCAGGTTGCCAGCGCTCAAGGTGCAATTTTTCCACGTTTCACGCTCAACCAAGTCACCTTTTCCGATGAAGCATTAAAGCTCGATCTCGATGTGCAGCGCGTGACATTAGCCATAAGTGCTAGCTGCTTATTGGAGCCTTCAATTTGCTTAAATGAACTTGCGATCAGTGGCTTAAGGCTGGCACTGCCAGAGCTTCCCCCTTCGACGCAAGGTGAGCCTTCGTCTGCCTCTGATCCCATTACGTCAATCTCTACACCGGTGCCAATTAAGGTTGGCCGTGTGGAGCTCAATGATATTCAGCTGGATATTTTGGGTAATACGCTGGCATGGAAGCAATTTTCTACTCATGCCTCATTTCAAGGTAATCGCTTACGGATTGGCAAAACCAATTGGAGCGATATTCAACTGAAGCTTGCGACCAATGACGAGGCAGATTCAGCCTCAAGCGCACAATCCAAATCCACTCCATCCACAACCGTATCATCGACGGCGGCACCTGCGGTGAAAACGCCCATCACCTTGCCAGAAGTGATCATTCCGCTGCAATTGGAAGTGGAGCGTTTTGATATCAATCAGTTTACTCTTCAGCAAGCTGAGCCTTTGGTTGTCAAGCATCTTGGTTTGGTCGCCAATGCTTATCAGAGCAGTGTTTCATTAAAATCACTTGAGCTTGAGCTGCCACAATTGATTGCCAACCTAAAATCTGATGCGCAGCTGAAGGGAGACTATCCGCTCAATCTCTCTTTAAAAAGCACGCTCAAAATGGCCGAAGCTCAGGGGCAAACACTGGCACTAGAGGCTTCGGGTAGCTTGGGTGATTTAACACTCAACGCGAAACTGGGCGGGCTTGCGCAAGCAAACTTAAATGCGCAATTGGCGCTACTGCAACCTGAGATCCCGTTTGATATTTCGTTGGATGATGTTCAAGCACAGTGGCCATTGATTGGGCAAGGAGACTATTTTGTTCGCGTGCCGAGTTTAAAAACTCAAGGCTCACTCGACGGATATAGCGTGGCGCTCAATGGCCAACTGCAAGGTAAAGATCTGCCCGATGTGACGCTGGATGTTGCTGGTAAAGGCACTTTACAGCAAATCAACTTAGATTCTTTGCTCATCGATACCTTAGGGGGGCAAATTGCTGGTCAAGTGATGGCCAACTGGCAAGCCCCAATTCACTGGCAAGCGGCGCTGAATTTAGAACAGATTCAGCCGGGATTACAGTGGCCGCAAGCCGAAGGCGTGATCAGCGGTAAGCTCGAAACTACGGGTGAGCTGACCGAGCAGGGCGGTTGGAACGTTGCGCTGCCTATTTTGGATATTGAGGGTGTGTTGCGTGGCTACCCACTGAATATTGAAGGTCAATTAAACGCATCAGATATGACAGGGAAAGGCGCTTTTACTGTGTCGACCAGCGGCTTAACGTTAGCCCATGGACCCAACCAGATTACGGCCAAAGGTGAGCTGGATAAAGAGTGGCGTATGGGCTTATCGGTTGATTTTGCGGATCTGGTGAAAAGTGTTCCTGATTTGCACGGCAAAGTGATTGGCGATATTTATCTGCGTGGTGATTTACAGCAGCCACAAATCAAGCTGCGCCTCAATGCAAATGATCTTGCTTGGCAGCAACAAGCGACCCTAAAGCAGGTGACTTTAACTGGTGATGTTACGCCACTTCCTGTGCCACAAGCCGAAGTGAAATTGCAGGCGAGCCAGTTGAGCTACCAGCAGCAGTTAGTTGATAGTGTGGACTTGCGTTTTTCAGGCACGCAGGCGCAGCATCAACTGAGCTTAGACGTCATTTCAAATCTGATTTCAACCAGCTTGGCGATCAGCGGATCTTTTGAAGATAAGCCGACGATGCAGTGGCAAGGTGCGCTGGAACGAGTACAACTGTCCACAGAACAAGGGCCGTGGCTATTAAACCAAGCGACACCTGTTGCGGTTAATATCGAGAAACAACAAGCCACGATTACCGCGCATTGTTGGCAGCAAGAGGGAGCATCGCTCTGCTTGGATAAAGACGCGACTGTGGGGCAAAGTGGCGCGGCCGAGCTCTCTCTCAATCATTTTGATTTTCAGCAAATCGCAATGTTTTTACCGCAAGAGACTCAACTTAAAGGCCAAGCCGATGTCAGTCTCACAGCTCAATGGGCGCCCAATACTGCGCCTCAAGCGAAAGTGTCACTCAGCTTAAGCCAAGGTGCAGTCACGCAGCACATCGACCAAGCCATTACTTTAGGTTGGGATAGCGTCACTATTGAAAGTACGCTTGAACAGAACAAGCTGTTTGCTCGTTGGCTAGTGGATGTGACCGATAATGGCGATCTGTCGGGGCAAATCACCATTGCGGATCTAATGGCAAAAGAAAAAATGATGGATGGCGCATTAACGCTTTCCACCTTTAATATTGATTTTCTACAGCCGCTGCTTGGGGATTATAGCCAAGCGAAATCGAAGATTAGCAGTCAACTTGCCTTCAGTGGGCCGATGTTGCACCCGAAAGTGATGGGCAGCGTGGTGGTGGATGACATTGTCGTCAAAGGCGATATTTCGCCGCTGGATGTTACCTCGGGCCGAGTGGCGATGGACTTTAATGGTTACCAAGCCTTGCTCAATGCAGCGATTCAAACTGCGGATGGCGAGTTGAGTATCAAGGGGGATGCCGACTGGCAGAAAATGGAGCAGTGGCGTGCCAACCTGCGCGTGTTGGCCGATGAGCTATTGGTGGATCTGCCGCCTATCGTCAAGATTAAAGTTATTCCAGACATGAGCATCACACTAGAACCTCAACTGGCCACTGTGACAGGAAATATTAACCTGCCTTGGGGACGTATCGTGGTAGAAGAGTTGCCTCCGAGCGCGATTGGTGTCTCCAAAGATCAAGTGATATTGGACGCTGCTTTACAGCCTGTGAGCGAGCAAAGCGCCATGCCATTTAACGTTGAAACGAATGTCAACATCTCGATTGGTGATGATTTCCGGCTCAGTGCCTTTGGTTTGCAAGGCGGCTTGATTGGCCGCCTCAATGTGGCGCAAAAGGATAAAGGCCCTTTTATTACTGGAGAAGTAAATATCCAAAATGGTTCGTATCGATCCTTTGGACAAGATTTGCTGATCCAAGAAGGCAAAATTTTAATGAATGGACCGGTTGATCAACCTTATGTTTCGATTAAAGCGGTGCGCAACCCGGATAACACACAAGATGGCGTGATTGCAGGGGTAAAAGTGACCGGCTCTGCCGATGAACCGACAGTCTCCATTTTTTCAGAACCCGCGATGCCACAAGCCAATGCACTTTCTTACCTACTTCGTGGTCAGAATATTGATGGCGAGGCGGGTGGCAATGCGATGACCACTGCACTGATTGGTTTGAGCTTGGCACAAAGCGGTAAGGTGGTGGGCGAAATTGGTCAAGCCTTCGGTGTGCAAGATCTGCAATTGGATACGGCTGGTTCCGGTGATGATTCACAAGTGACGGTAAGCGGCTATATTTTACCGGGGCTACAAGTGAAATATGGTGTTGGTATTTTCAGCTCGGTGGGCGAATTTACCGTGCGTTACCGCTTGATGAGGGATTTGTACGTTGAAGCGGTATCCGGCTTAGATAGCGCGGTGGATCTTTTGTATCAGTTTGAATTTAACTAGGGACAGTCATATGCAACATCTGGTTTTTGTCTACGGCACATTACGCCGTGGTGAAAGTAATGCGCATCTGCTTGAGACAAGCGAAATGTTAGGATCGTTCTACACGCCAGCTGACTATACGCTGTATGATCTAGGTCCATATCCTGGCTTGGCTCAGGGACAGCAATCGATAGTCGGTGAGGTATATCGAGTGGATGAGCTGACACTAGCAAAGCTCGATCTTTTAGAAGATATTCCCATCGAATATCGCCGTGAAACGATCGAAACCCCATTTGGCCGTGCGTGGATTTATCTCTATCAAGATCACAGCCGTCTTACTGCTGTGATTAATTCTGGAGACTGGTGCCAACGGGTGTAACGAACGGCGTTGAAAATGGAAATAAAAAGCCACACAGCGTATTAGCAGGATGTGGCTTTTTATTTATAACGACACTTATACCCTTCCTACTTGAAGCTGCAGCGGTGTTGGCTACGTTCGTTCACCCCAATCACATAGTTTGCCTATGCTCATGGGGACTCACTCACTTGCCGCCTACCTGCAACTCCAAGTTGTTTAGGTATATAACTATCGTGACTGTTTAATGATGGTGACTATTTTTGAGCGCGTTCAAATGAAGTCAGGATTTCAGCTCGCGCGGCAGCGGCATCTTCCCATCCATCGACTTTGACCCATTTGCCCGCTTCAAGCTCTTTATAGCGTTCAAAGAACTGTGTAATTTGCGCCTTCAGTAGTGCTGGCAGGTCATTTACGTCTTGAATGTGGTCGTACTCTTTAGTGAGCTTGGAGTGAGGAACCGCCACCACTTTGGCATCTTCACCAGACTCATCGGTCATCTTCAATACGCCAACTGGGCGGCAGCGAATCACCGAGCCTGGCATGAGCGGGTAAGGGGTGGGCACCAACACATCGACAGGATCGCCATCGAGCGATAAGGTGTGATTCACATAACCGTAGTTGCATGGGTAGAACATAGGTGAAGACATGAAACGGTCCACAAATACCGCGCCAGATTCTTTGTCGACTTCGTATTTGATTGGGTCGGCGTTGGCTGGAATTTCAATCACCACGTAAATATCATCAGGCAGTGATTTTCCTGCCGGAACGTTGTTTAAGCTCATTTAGCATTTCCTTTTTCGTCGCTGGACTTGAATTGTTTTGGGTTGATTAACAGAACGTAAACGCTTGTGTTGCAACTTTAGCGGTAAATAGGAAACGGTGTAAACCGTAAAAAGAGAGTCTTGCCTCATATTTATCGATAAAAAAAGCGCCTAGAGTTAGGCGCTCATTGAGCTGATTTAATCGCGATTGAGTTCCAAGAACTCTTCCAATTTATGGACCATATTTTTTGAACCGCAGAAGAATGGCACACGTTGATGCAGTTCTGTCGGCTTAATATCCAACACGCGATTGACACCGTCAGAAGCAATACCGCCTGCTTGTTCAATCAAAAACGCCATAGGATTGCATTCATACAATAGACGCAGCTTGCCGTTTGGATGGCTTTGCGTGCTTGGGTATAGATAGATCCCACCTTTGAGCAGGTTACGGTGAAAATCCGCCACTAGCGAACCAATGTAACGTGACGTGTAAGGGCGATTATCTTCAGGCACATTCTCTTGGCAGTATTTAATGTATTTTTTGACGCCAGTTGGGAAGCGGATGTAGTTACCTTCATTGATGGAGTAAATTTTACCATCATCGAAGGTCATCATATTGGGGTGTGAAAGATAGAAGGTGCCGAGTGACGGATCATAAGTAAAGCCATTCACGCCGTTGCCAGTGGTATACACCAACATGGTTGAAGAGCCGTAAATAACATAACCAGCCGCAACCTGTTTATTACCGGGTTGTAAGAAGTCTTCTTGTGTTGGTGGCGTGCCGACTGGCGATACGCGGCGATAAATAGAAAAAATCGTGCCGACAGAGACATTGACATCGATGTTGGATGAGCCGTCCAGCGGGTCCATCAACACCACGTATTTTGCATTTTTGTTGAGCTCTTTGCTAAACGCAACCGCTTCATCTTCTTCTTCACTGGCGACACCACATACTTGATCGCGCGCTTCAAGCGCCGCTTTAAATTTTTCGTTGGCGTAGACATCGAGTTTTTGTTGTTCTTCGCCTTGAATATTATCCGTACCAACTGCGCCGGTAATATCAGCAAGGCCTGCTTTGTTGATTTCTCTATTAACAATTTTTGCCGCAAGACGAATAGAGGACAACAGAGATGAAAGATCACCGCTTGCGTGGGGGAAGTCATGTTGTTTCTCAACAATAAACTCGCCAAGAGTGCGAATCTCAGACATGTTATTTCCTTAACATAGCTATATAGGGGGGAGTGATTGTTTCACAACGCATCCTCTTGTTGGGATGTCGGCCGAAACGAGGCACCCATTTGATAACGTTTGGGTAACACTGCGATTTTAGGGCTTAGATCTTTTTAATGGTAATGAAGTAACAGATTGAGATCTCAATTTGTTTGTCGACTTTTTAGAAGTTGCAAACATGCTCGCTTTTCTTAAATGGATGGTGATAATGGAGACAATCACTCACAACGCCATGTGCGAGGCTAGGATTTATGCATATTCACATTCTTGGGATTTGCGGTACGTTTATGGGCGGTGTTGCCGTTTTAGCGCGGCAATTAGGTCATAAAGTTACCGGCAGCGACGCCAACGTTTACCCACCGATGAGTACGTTATTGGAGTCTCAAGGTATCGAGATTATCGAAGGCTTTGACCCTGCTCAATTAGAGCCCAAGCCTGATTTGGTGGTGATTGGCAACGCCATGAGTCGCGGCAATCCGTGTGTTGAATATGTGCTGAACCACAACTTGCGTTACACCTCTGGCTCGCAATGGTTGCAAGAGTTCCTGTTGCATGATCGCTGGGTCCTTGCGGTGGCTGGCACACACGGTAAAACCACCACGTCGAGCATGTTGGCGTGGATCTTAGAAGATTGCGGTTACCAACCGGGCTTTTTGGTGGGAGGCGTACTTGGCAACTTTGGCATTTCTGCGCGTTTGGGCGAAAGCATGTTTTTCGTGGTTGAAGCCGATGAATATGACAGTGCTTTTTTCGATAAGCGTTCTAAGTTTGTCCATTATCATCCACGAACTTTAGTGTTGAACAACTTAGAGTTTGATCATGCGGACATTTTTGACGATCTTGAAGCGATTAAGCGCCAATTTCATCATCTAGTGCGTACTGTTCCGGGCAATGGTCGTATTTTTGCTCCGCAAAAAGAGCGCGCATTAGCGGATGTTCTCGCACGTGGCTGCTGGAGCGAAACCGAGTTTATCGGTGAGAAAGCGCAGTGGAAAGCTGAAAAAATCACGCGTGATGGTTCGCAATTTGATGTGTTCTTTGACAATGAACGCGTGGGGCGCGTGACTTGGGATTTGGTTGGCGATCATAATGTCGATAACGCCTTAATGGCGATTGGCGCGGCGCGTCACGTAGGGGTCACACCAGATTTAGCCTGTCAAGCTTTGGGCAAATTTATCAATACCAAACGTCGTTTAGAGCTCAAAGGCGAAGTGAACGGTATTACGTTGTATGACGATTTTGCTCATCATCCAACGGCCATTGAACTTACTTTGGGTGGTTTACGTAACAAGGTAGGCGATCAGAAAATTATCGCGGTTTTAGAGCCTCGTTCGGCTACGATGAAGTTGGGCGTACATAAGCAAACTTTAGCGGCGTCATTACAGCAAGCCGATTCAGTTTATCTCTATCAGCCTAACAATCTTGCTTGGTCGGTGCAGGATGTAGCTGATCAATGCTCACAACCAGCGCAAGTGAATGATGATATTGATGCTTTCGTCGCGCAAATTGCGCAGGAAGCCCAGCCGGGCGATCACATTTTGGTGATGAGCAATGGTGGCTTTGAAGGTATTCATAACAAGCTCCTACTTGCATTAAATCAAGCCATGTAATGCCAGCGACACAAACGAAATAGAGAGTTATGACAACAAAACAGAAAGCCATCACTTTAGCCTTTACTGGCGCTTCAGGTGCTCCTTACGGACTTCGTCTGTTGGAGTGTTTATTGGCTGCAGATTACCGAGTGTATCTGCTGATCTCTTCGGCCGCGCGCGTTGTGCTTGCAACCGAGCACGGTTTGAAGTTGCCCAGTGGGACTGAGGCAGCCAAAGCAGCGTTGGTGGAACATTTACACTGCGATGCCTCACAGCTTGTCGTGTGCGGCAAAGAAGAGTGGTTCTCTCCAGTTGCTTCGGGCTCTGCTGCGCCAAAACAGATGGTGGTGTGCCCATGTTCGGCAGGCAGCGTTGCGGCGATTGCCCATGGCATGTCCGATAATTTGATCGAACGTGCTGCCGATGTAGTGATGAAAGAGCGTGGCCAATTGGTGTTAGTGGTACGCGAAACTCCGTTTTCCACCTTACATTTAGAAAACATGCTCAAGTTGTCGCAAATGGGCGTCACCATTATGCCCGCTGCCCCCGGTTTTTATCATCAGCCGCAGTCAATTGAAGACTTGGTCGATTTTATGGTGGCGCGTATTTTGGACCATTTAGGCGTTGAACAAGGGCTTGTGCCGCGTTGGGGATATGACTCACGCCCAATGGTGTAGCTTATTGCGTTAATTCCAATTACAATCCACCTCACTCAACGGGGAGCAAATCATTCATCTCAATGAATGCTGCTGAGATCAAGCGTGAGCTTGGGACCCGTAAACCTGAACCAGATAATGCTGGCGTAGGAATTGGGTTAGGATCTCAGAATAGGAATAATGGAATATTCTCATCCTCCTCAAGCCTGTGCCGCTCAACCAAGGAGAGCGACCAGTTGAACACCACTCTTAATACCATTGCACTTGCCACCATCACCTCTTTTCCAGCGCATGCCGCTGACAATATCCTTACCGTTTATACTTATGACTCGTTCGCATCAGAATGGGGCCCGGGACCGGCGATTGAAAAAGCATTCGAAGCACAATGCGCTTGCGATCTTCAGTTTGTGGCACTCGATGATGGGGTATCGATCCTAAACCGTTTGCGTCTTGAAGGTAATAACAGTAAAGCAGACATCGTACTCGGTTTAGATAACAACTTAATGGCCGAGGCCAAACAGACTGGCTTATTGGCAGATCATAATGTCGAGATGAGCCAAGTCACGCTACCCGGTGGTTGGAGTGATGAAACATTTGTTCCTTATGATTACGGCTATTTTGCCTTTGTTTACAATAAAGAGAAATTAGCAAACCCACCGAAAAGCTTAAAAGAATTGGTAGAAAAGCGCGATGATCTTAAAGTGATTTATCAAGATCCGCGCACTTCAACACCCGGTCAAGGCTTACTGCTGTGGATGAAATCTGTCTATGGTGAGAAAGCCAATTTAGCATGGCAACAGCTCGCCAATAAGACGGTGACAGTCACCAAAGGTTGGTCAGAAGCCTATGCGATGTTTTTAAAAGGTGAGTCCGATCTGGTGCTCTCTTACACCACCTCTCCAGCCTATCATTTGATTGCGGAAAATGACGCCAAGTATGCGGCTGCTGATTTTGCCGAAGGACACTACATGCAAGTGGAAGTGGCTGCGAAAGTAAAACACAGTGATAACGGCAAATTGGCCGATGAGTTCATGCACTTTATTTTAAGTGATCAATTTCAGTCGGTGATGCCAACCGGAAACTGGATGTATCCTGTGACGTCTGTCGCGCTACCGAAAGGTTTTGAAACGCTGGCTGTGCCACCAAAGGCGCTTACCTTTAGCGCACAAGAGGTGTCTGAGATGCGTAAAGCGTGGATCCGTGAGTGGCAAACCGCCTTAACGTTTTAAGGTTCGATAAAGTTTGAATGCTATTCCTAAAATAGGCATTGGGGTCGCGATGCTTGTCGCGACCTTTGTCATCAGTGCATTGGCGGCGTTGCTGTTACAAGCACCCAGCTTAAATGTGATGCACGTATGGCAAGACCCGTATTATCGCCATGTTACTCAATTTAGTTTTTACCAAGCCAGCTTGTCGATGCTGCTCAGTGTTGGTTTCGCGGTTCCTGTTGCTCACGCACTTTACCGTCGTCGATTTTGGGGACGCGCGCTGCTGATTAAATTGTTTGCAACGACCTTAGTGCTTCCAGTGCTGGTGGGCGTATTTGGTTTGTTGGCCATTTATGGTAATAGCGGTCTGCTCGCCTCGCTGCTCGCGTGGTTTGATAGCAAACTGCCGTTTTCCATTTACGGATTAAACGGTATTTTACTGGCGCATCTGTTTTTTAATCTCCCGTATGCCAGCCGTTTATTGCTGCAAGCGTTAGAGTCGATCCCGGCTGAACAACATAAGTTATGCGCGCATCTTGGCATGAGTCATTGGCACAAATTTCGTTGGGTTGAATGGCCGCGTTTGCGTCAGCAGCTTCCTCATGTCTGTGGTTTGGTGTTCATGCTCTGTTTTACCAGTTTTGCCACTGTGATGGCACTTGGCGGCGGGCCTAAATCTACCACGATTGAGCTGGCGATTTATCAGGCGATCAAATTTGATTTTGATTTACAAGCCGGCGCGCTGCTTGCGCTGTGGCAGATGCTGTTATGCGGGCTGCTGTCTCTATCCATTTCACGTCTAGCGAAGCCGTTAGCCATCACCACAGGGCGTCAAGCGAGTGATTATGTGGTTAGTCGAGACAATCGAAAAGCACAATACTGGGACGGCGCATGGATCTTCCTTGCGTTGCTGTTAGTACTTCCGCCGCTGGTGATGGTCATCTTGAGCGGTTTAAATTCGCAGCTTTTTCACGTCTTGAGTGATGAGCAATTCTGGCGTGCGCTTTGGGCTTCACTGCAAGTGGCGTTATTGGCAAGCGTGGTTGCTGTTTCGGCTGGGGTTGCCATACTGATCACGACTCGCGCTTGGCGCCTGCAGCAGCACAACCGTAAGGCGGACCAACTAGAGTTGATTGGCGCGATTATTTTGGTCACGCCAGGGCTTGTTATAAGCACCGGGCTTTTTCTGTTGCTGCGTATCTGGACCGATGCATTTAGCCTAGCGTATTGGGTGGTTTTTTTCGTCAATGGCTTAATGGCATTGCCGTATGTGTTGAAAACATTGGCGCAACCTATGCTGCATATCGCGCAGCAATATCAATGGTTATGTGCCAGCCTTGGCATTAAAGGGTGGCAGCGTTTGCAAGTGATTGAGCTGCGTGCGTTGCGTAAACCCTTAGCGCATGCCTTTGCGATCAGCTTTTTGCTCTCAATGGGGGATTTAAGTGCGATTGCTCTATTTGGTAGCCAAGAGTTTAGAACCTTACCGCTTTACCTGTTCCAACTGCTGGGCAGTTACCAAATGCAAGCGGCGGCGGTGGTTTCTCTTACGCTGTTGCTACTCAGTGTGGGGTGTTTTGCCCTCATTGAGCGGTTATTTCACTCACATTCAAAGGTAAAGTAATGTTAGAACTCAAGGCCGTACATTATGAGTATCAACAGGAGTGGTTTGAATTTTCGCTTTCTGTACCGCGAGGGGCGATTCTCTCTTTGATGGGGCCAAGTGGCGCGGGCAAGTCAACTTTACTGAGCTTAGTTGCGGGCTTTATTGCACCGAAAAGCGGCGATATCCAAGTGCAAGGGCAATCCTTACTTGGGCAAGAGCCACACTTGCGTCCTTTTTCGATGCTGTTTCAAGAGCACAATCTTTTTGCCCATCTCACTGTACGTGAAAATATTAGCCTTGGGTTACATCCGGGGCTGAAATTAACCACTTCGCAAAAGGCGTTAGTTGAGTGCGCCGCGCAGCAAGTGGGTTTGGCTGCGCTACTTGATCGCTTGCCTGAGCAGCTCTCAGGGGGGCAGCGTCAACGAGTTGCTCTGGCGCGCTGTTTTGTACAACCACATCCTATCTGGCTGCTGGATGAGCCCTTTTCCGCCTTGGATCCGCTACTCAGAGAAGAGATGCTGCTTTTGGTTAAGCAGTTAGCCGCAGAAAGAGCGATCACTGTTGTGATGGTGACGCACCATATTAGTGATGCCAAAGCGATTGCGAGCCATTTTGCGTTTATGGCTCAAGGACATGTGTTAGTGAGTGATCGCATTGAGGCACTTTCCGCGCAACACGCAGACGCGCAGCTCAGTGATTTTGTGCGTGCAGGGGAATAAAAAAAACCTCACACGTTTAGGTGAGGTTTTTGCGTCTAATCAGCACTATGACAGGTTACACTGACTTATCGTTATGCTCTCTGAGCACTTGGAAAATCTCTCGTGATGCTCTTGGTGGTTTGCTGTTGGCTTTCTCTTTATTTGCTTGACGCGCTAATTGGCGCAGACGTTGACGATCCATCTCTGGATAGAGTGCCATCGCATCTTCAATCGCGCTGTCACCTTTCTCCACAATACGATCACGCATCTGTTCGAGCTTGTGCAGCATGGCGGTATTTTGTGAGTGCTTGTTACGCAGTTTATCCAATGCCGCTTGAATTGGTTCGGCATCGATGGTACGCATCATTTTTCCAATGTATTGCAGTTGGCGGCGTCTGGCTTCCATGCTAAAACGCTGAGCATCTTTGATGGCATCCATCAAATCTTCAGACATCGGGATTTTTGCTAACTGAGACGGCTTCAGAGCAACCAGCTCTTCACCCAGTTTTTGTAGCTCAGTCATGTCGTTTTTCATTTCGGTTTTGCTAACCCAAATGATCTCCTCTTCTTCTTCCCAAGGAGCTTTTTGATTCTTACGCGCCATTTTCTTCATCTATTGAGTTATGTATGTCAGCTATTTTAGCAAGAATCGTGGGGAGAAAGCGAAATTCTTGTTATCCTAATGACATTGTTTGCTAATAATTGATGAGATATGGACGTAAAACAACAAGTTGCTCAGCAGCGCATCGAACTTGAAGCGGCGGTTGCTAAGGCATTAGAGATGGCTGCGCTCAGTTCTGATGCTGCCGAAGTGGCGATCACCAAAAGTACCGGCCTGAGTGTTTCGACGCGAATGTGTGAAGTTGAAAACGTAGAATTTAACAGTGATGGGGCATTAGGCATCACTGTGTATCGTGGGCAACGTAAAGGCAGTGCGTCGACGTCAGATCTCAGTGAAAAAGCAATTGCGCAGACGGTCGCTGCAGCGCTTGATATTGCGCTTTACACTTCTGAAGATCCTTATGCAGGCCCTGCACCTCAAGAGCTAATGGTGCGAAATATTCCTGATTTAGATCTCTTCCATCCCGATGAACCTAACCCGGATATGGCCGCTAAAATTGCCATTGCTGCAGAAGAGAAAGCGTTAGCTTACAGCAACAAGATCAAACAAAGTGATGGCGCAAGTTATGACAGCCATTACGGTGTGAAAGTGTATGGTAATAGCCATGGTTTGCTCGCGAGTTATGCCTCTAGCCGTCATAGTATTAGCTGCTGCGTGATTGGTGAGGGTAAAAATGGTGAGATGGAGCGTGATTATAGCTATACCGTTGCACGTCACCGCGACGATTTATGGTCGCCAGAGCTGGTCGGGCAACAAGCTGCAGAAAAAACCATCAGCCGTTTAGATGCAAAAAAACTGAAGACGGGCAAAGTTCCGGTGATGTTTGCCGCAGATGTAGCGACAGGTTTGATTGGCCATTTGGTGATGGCGATCAGTGGTGGCAGCTTGTATCGTA
Source organism: Vibrio sp. V09_P4A23P171 (assembly GCF_963875615.1). Lineage (NCBI taxonomy): Bacteria > Pseudomonadati > Pseudomonadota > Gammaproteobacteria > Vibrionales > Vibrionaceae > Vibrio > Vibrio sp. V09_P4A23P171. The sequence goes on along the minus strand of NZ_CAWNMR010000055.1, from coordinate 39,094 downwards.
AATCTTCCTTTTTACTTGATAAGTTAGGCGAGAAAATTTTACCCGATTGGTTCAATATTGCCGAAAAACCCCATGTATTACGTGCGTTGGCATCAAGCCCATTTGATAGTGAAGGGGTATTTACTCAAGACCGCCAAATCATTACTGATGGCGTGCTCTCGACTTATCTTCTGAGCAGCTATGCCGCTCGTAAAATGAAGATGACTCCAACTGGTCACGCGGGTGGCATCCATAACTGGTATGTTCAATCCACAGGGCAAAATTTTGAGCAGATGCTCAAAGCGTTGGGTACAGGTTTGTTAGTCACTGAAGTGATGGGTCAAGGTGTAAATGCAGTGACAGGTGATTATTCGCGTGGCGCCGCTGGTTTCTGGGTTGAAAACGGTGTGATTCAATACCCTGTATCTGAGATTACTATCGCGGGTAATTTGAAAGATATGTTCCAGCAAATGGTGGCGGTAGGGAGTGATGTCGAAACACGCTCGCAAATCCAAACTGGGTCTATTTTACTTGAATCGATGAAAATTGCGGGCGAATAATCGCTTAAGCTGAATATGAAAAAGCTTGGTATAACAACCAAGCTTTTTTTATGGGTGGTTTGGGTATGTATCACTATAGGGTTACATCAAAATATGGCTACATCAAAATGGTCGCCAAGCCGAGAAAGACAGAAAGCCCAACCACATCGGTGACGGTTGTTAACGCCATTCCGCCAGCAAGAGCCGGGTCGATTTTCATTTTTTTCAGTAAAATTGGGATGGTGACGCCGGCGATCCCGGCAATGAGTAGGTTGGCCATCATTGCTGCGGAAATGATGCCGCCAAGCATCCAATTGCCTTTCCATGCCACCACAATGCCGCCAATGATGGTGGCCCACATGATGCCATTTAAAAAACCGATCGCCGCTTCTTTGAATAGCAATTCACGTTGGTTACTGTCACCGATATGTCCCAATGCTAAACCACGAATGACCAAGGCCACAGTTTGGTTACCTGCGACACCACCCATTGAGGGCACTATGGTCATTAGCACGGCAATGGCGGCCATTTGATCCAGTGTTGCTTCAAACATGTTAGAAACAGAGGCAGCGGCGAGGGCGGCCAAAACATTTGCCCCAAGCCAGATGGTCCGTTTACGAGCGGATTTGACTACCGGAGCAAAGGTATCTTCGTCATCGTTCATACCAGCCATGCTCATCATTGAGTGTTCGGCATCTTCACGAATGATGTCAACGACGTCATCAATGGTGATCCGACCGACCAAGTGCTGGTTTTCATCCACCACAGGCGCGGACACCCAGTTGCGACGTTCAAACAGGCTGGCAACATCTGAGTCGCTGGTGGTGACCAAAATCGCCTCATCGGCATCATCCATGACTTCACTTACTGGAATATCCGGTTGCGTGGTCAGCAAGGTGGTGAGTGAGAGATGCCCAATCAGCTTACTTTCATCGTCAATCACGTAAAGTGCATCGGTTGCTTCGGGCAGATCGCCGCGCATGCGTAAATAGCGTAAAACCACGTCAATATCAACGTCACCACGAATGGTGATCACGTCGGTATTCATGATCCCGCCGGCTGTTTCCTCTGAATAGGAGAGCGCGGTTTCAACGCGCTGGCGATCAGCGCTGTCCATCTGCGAAAGCACTTCGCGTGACACGTCATCTGGCAAGCTACGCAGTACATAGGCCACGTCATCGGTGTCCATGCCTTCGGTCGCTTCTGCCAGTTTTTCGGGTGCCATTTTGGAAACTAGTGCATCTTTGACGTCTTCGTTGAGCTCATCAAGGATTTCACCGTAGTCTTCTGGGTCGGTGAGTTGCCATAACACCTCCCGGCTTTTACGTGGAGAGGCTTCTAAGAGGTGAGCAATATCTTCTGGCTCCATGTCCTGCAATTGGCGACGGACATGGACAAAACGACCATTTTCTAAAGCTTCGCTGACTTCTTGGAGGGTTAGGTGAGCTTGATCAAATTCAATTTGCTCGGCCATGGTTTCCCCCTACTTAGGATTCTTACAATGTGTTGAATAGTAACTTAATTCTAGGCCTTATTTAATAAGTTCTTATTAAGCACTGAATTTATTTTGACTATCAGGGGCGCGCATGCGCTGTCTGTGGGAGAGTGGAGTGTAAGCCTTGTGCTTACTCGTCTTCATCGAATTTATGTTCAATCAGCGAACTAACCGCTTGCAAAGCAGGCTCTGCTTGTGAGCCTTCAGCATTGATGGTGATGTATTGACCTTGTGCGGATTCGAGCATCAATAAACCCATCACACTGTCTGCAGTGGCTTCTTTTCCTTCTTCACTTTGAATGGTGACCACCGCATCAAAAGATTGCGACAGTTCAACCAGCTTAACGGCTGCACGAGCATGAAGGCCCAAGCGATTTTGGATTAAAACCGTTTTACTTAATAGTGGCATACCATCGCTCCTATTGCTGTTTTTCTAATGATGTATGGCGTATCTGTACTTGGTGACCCAATTGAGCAAAGTACTCGCCAAGCTGTTGAGTCAGGTAAACGGAGCGGTGCTTACCACCGGTGCAACCAATCGCAATTGTGAGATAACTGCGGTTGTTTTTTTCGAGCATCGGCAGCCAGTATTCAACAAACTTTTGAATTTGTTGTTTAAGTTCAATTACTTCACTATGGCGTTCAAGAAACGACTTAATTGGTGCATCCAGGCCAGTTAATGGGCGAAGATCGGGTTCCCAATGTGGGTTGGGTAAAAAACGCACATCAAACACGTAGTCTGCATCGCTGGGTAGTCCATATTTGAAGCCAAAAGACTGAAACACCATCACCAGATCTTTGCGCTCACGTCCTTCAATTCGCATGCGTACGGTTTCGCTCAACTCATGCAACGATTGATTACTGCTATCGAGCACTAAATCGGCTTGCTCTTTGAGCGGTGCAAGCAGCGACTTTTCCAATTCAATCGCTTGCGCAAGTGAAGGTTTATCGGCGTTTAATGAGAGAGGATGGATACGACGCGTTTCGCTGTAGCGCTTGAGTAGTGTCTCTTTACTGGCATCGAGAAACAGCACACTAACGTCGTTATTCTGTTTTAGCTGCTCTAAAACATCCGCAACCAAACTAGGCTCTTGGGGCAAGTTACGGATATCAATACTCACCGCGACATTTTGTTTACTGCCTTGGACAGATTGAATAAACGCATCCAACAAGTTGACGGGAAGGTTATCGACACAATAGTAGCCGAGATCCTCCAGTACTCGTAAAGCAACGCTTTTCCCTGCGCCTGATTGACCACTCACAACGATTAAACGCATAGTTTCGGCTCGGTGGTTATTGGTTAGTCATGATGTCGTACAGCTCTTGATCGCTTTGTGCACTTCGAAGCTGTTTTAAAACTTGTTTGTCATTGAGGCGCTCGGCCATACAAGCGAGCGTTTTTAAATGCTCTTTGCACTGCTCTTCAGGAACGAGCAACGCAAATAGTAGATCGACAGGTCGATTATCAATGGCATCAAACTCAATCGGTTCTTCACACTGCAGCAAAACGGCAATGGCACGATCACTGTTGGTCATTCTTGCATGAGGAATGGCGATGCCATTACCAATACCAGTACTGCCCATTTTTTCTCGGCTGAGCATGCATTCAAACAGCTCGGTGGAATTTTGACCTGAATACTCAGCAGCGATTTCGCTAATGATTTCTAGGGCTCTTTTTTTACTGGTGCATTGGACCGCACTTTTCGTGCAGTCCAATGAGAGTACTTCGCTTAATTGCATGATTAATGACTACTTAGCTTTTCTTTATGCTTGTTGAGTTGTCTTACGAGTTTATCCACTAAACTGTCAATGGCAGCATACATATTTTCATTGTCGGCCACGGCGTGGATATCACCTTGATTTATGTGGAGCGTAGCTTCAGCGATCTGTTGTACTTTTTCAACACGTAAAACAACCTGTACGTTATTGATATGGTCAAAAAATCGCTCAAGTTTTTGAAACTTCGAGTTTACATAGTCTTGCATTGAATCGGTCAGATCAATGTGATGGGCATTAATGTTGATTTGCATAGACTTTCCTTCTCTGTTTTGTGCCTTACAGTAGGCGTTTGCGCTGACTCGATGGAGCAATGCCCAACGATTCACGGTATTTAGCTATCGTCCGTCTAGCTACCTGAATCCCTTGGTCAGCCAGTAGATCTGCAATTTTACTGTCACTTAATGGTTTGGCTGTATTTTCAGCGGCCACCAGTTTTTTAATCAGTGCTCGTATTGCAGTCGATGAACACTCTCCCCCGCTGTCGGTACTGACATGGCTGGAGAAGAAGTATTTCAATTCGAAAATACCACGCGGAGTATGCATGTACTTCTGCGTTGTCACCCTTGATATGGTGGATTCATGCATTTCTACCGCTAAAGCAACGTCATTGAGTACCATTGGCTTCATCGCCTCTTCACCATACTCAAAGAAATCACGTTGATGTTCAACAATACACTTGGCAACTTTGAGCAGTGTCTCGTTTCTACTTTCTAAACTCTTAATAAGCCATTTTGCTTCTTGCAAATTGCTGCGAATGTAGTTGCTATCGGCACTGTTACCTTTGCCTAATGCTGCATATTGTTGATTTATCTTAAGTTTTGGTACGCTATCTGGGTTTATTGTGACCACCCATTTGCCGTGATCTTTGTAAACAGACACGTCAGGCACAACGTATTCGGCGTGCTCGGTTGAAATATTATTTCCCGGTCTTGGGTCAAGTTGTTGAATGAGCTGCAATACCTCTCGCAGATCTTCTTCTTTTAACTTGGTTTCTTTGATGATCAACTTGTAGTCACGGTTGCCGAGCAGATCAATGTGTTGGATCAGCAGCTGTTTAGCTTCTTCTAACCAAGGGGTACTGGCAGGGTAGGTCGCTAATTGTAAAAGCAGGCAGTCTTGAAGGTTGACTGAAGCCACACCGAGGGGATCAAACTGCTGAACACGTTTACGAACGGCTTCAATTTCATCAAGCTCGATATTTTCATCGGCAAAGCTTTCTAAAATATCATCCAAAGAAACGGTGAGATAACCGTAGTCATCGATGGCGTCAATCAAGGCAAGAGCAATGCTGCGGTCGGTGTCGCTAAACGGCGTAAGATCTAATTGCCACAGTAGATAATCTTGCAGGGTTTGCGTTGTTTCACCTTGGTACACGGGCATGTCATCATCAAGGGCGATCCCTGTGCTGCCTGTGTTCGCGCTGTAGACATCATCCCATGTGGTGTCGATCTCAAGCTCGCTGCTGATTTCGGATTTTTCAATTAAGTCAGAGCTGTCTTGTGGCTCAATATCTAACACCTCAGCACTGGCTTCTTTCTCCTCATTGATGCTATGAACATCGGCGGTGGCATTCTCTTCATAGGCCTCTTCAACATCCAATAATGGATTAGACTCTAGAGCCTCTTGGATCTCTTGCTGGAGTTCCAATGTGGAGAGTTGCAACAAACGAATGGCTTGTTGTAACTGCGGTGTCATCGCTAATTGTTGGCCGAGCTTCAGTTGTAATGAGGGTTTCATTCAGTGCCAGTTACCTTATTATTTTTAGAATTGATGTCACTCTCTACTTAATCATAGACGGAATTGTTCACCGAGATAAACTTGTTTTACCTCTTCATTATTGAGCACGTCATGTGGTGTACCTTCTGCGATCAAACGACCCTGGCTTACAATATAGGCTTTTTCACAGACGTCCAATGTTTCTCGAACGTTGTGGTCTGTGATTAAAACGCCTAAGCCACGATCTCGCAGGTGTTGGATGATCTTTTTAATGTCGATAACGGAAATGGGGTCGACCCCTGCAAAGGGTTCATCAAGCAAAATAAATTGTGGGTTTGCGGCAAGAGCGCGGGCAATTTCAACTCGGCGACGTTCACCACCCGATAGCGCCATTCCCGCACTATGGCGGATATGTTGAATGTGAAATTCTTCTAGTAGATCTTCGAGTTTATCTTGGCGCTCTTCACGGGTCATCGATTCACGGGTTTCAAGTACCGCCATGATGTTATCTTCGACCGATAATTTTCGAAAAATAGACGCTTCTTGAGGTAAGTAGCCGATCCCTAAGCGTGAGCGACTGTGCATAGGTAAAATGCTGATGTCGTGATCATCAATACTGATCTTACCTTCATCACGAGCGACAAGGCCGACGATCATGTAAAACGATGTGGTTTTTCCTGCGCCGTTAGGGCCGAGTAAGCCAACAATCTGCCCCGATTCTACTTGCAAGCTGACGTCAGAGACGACTTTGCGTTTTTTATAGCTTTTCGCTAAATGTTCTGCTTTAAGTATGGCCATAATTATTCTTGTGTCGTAGTGGCTTGCGGTTGAAGCACGGTCGATACTCGCTCGTTAGAGTTACCATCAGCCATCAGCTTCTGTGACGAAATTTTGTAGCGAATTTTCGTACCACGGATGATGCTATCATCTTGTGACAACATGGCTTGATCGATCATCGTCAACTGATCATCGGCCAATTTGTAATAGAGCTCTTTCGCCTCACCATACAAGGTTTTGCCATCGTCGGTTAATTGCGAAAAAGTGGCGAGGTTGCCATATCCTTCAATTTCTTGAATGGAGCCATCTTTCGCATCACGAGTTACAATCACTTTGTCGGCGTTGATACTGATACTGCCTTGTTTGAGTTTGACATCACCAAGGAAAGTCACTTTGTTGCTTTTCATGTCGAGCTGTTGGCTGTCAGAATCGATGTAAACTGGTTGGGCATTATCGGTGGACAATGCCAATGCGTGACCAGAAATCGCTAAACAAGCAATAAGACTAAGGTGTGAGAGTTTCATATCTACCTTGTACATGGTTATAAAGAATAGCGGTATTGTCGGCAAAGTTGCCTTTCATCGCTTGTCCTTGTGTTTCGAATTGTGGCCCAACCAAATCGACCTGATTATCGGCCCAAAAATCGCGATTATTGAGTTGAATGCTCATCTTAATGGTTGAAAGCGTATCAAAACCAGAATCTGCTAATAGGTTTTTTGCCAGTACGTCGTCATACAGTGTGAGTACTTGCTCTTCATCGAGTACGCCGCGTTTGGCGGTAATCTCCCACTCTTGCAAAATACCATCACGGAAGACTTTGAGTATCGGGTACTCGAAAATGGTGTCGCCACTTTTTGCGTAATGATCCAGATGCGTCGATTGAATGATGTAGCTGCGGATACCTTGCTCGTTATAGGTGGTGTTGTCGAGATTTTTTCCACTAAACGACGGTAACTCCAAGTTTGGAGCAACTTGTATATCGGTATTTTGTTCTTTATCGAACAAGTAATAGGCTGACCACGATGCGATAAAAATCAGTATCACATAGAGGACACGAGATAAACTCATACACTTAAGCCTTTGTGCACATCTAACTCACCGCGAGCTTGCAAAATCAAATCACACACTTCGCGTACAGCGCCATGCCCACCTTTTATATGGGTCACGTAGTTTGCGCGTTTAACTAATAGCGGGTGACCATCCGCGACACAGACTTTCAGCGCGACTTTTTCCATTACCGGCCAATCAATCAAGTCATCACCGATATACCCTGTGTGTTCTGGGGCAATATTGAGCTGGCGACAAATGTCGTTATAGGCTTTGACCTTGTCATCCTGACCTTGATAAACCAGTGTAATGCCTAATACGGCCATACGGTTTTCGACAATTTTTGACTGCCTACCTGTAATGATCGCCACTTCAATGCCAGCATTCATCAATGATTTTATGCCGTAGCCATCTCGAGTGTGGAAGGTTTTTAGCTCTTCGCCTTGATTGCCCATATAAACTAAGCCATCAGAGAAGACGCCATCCACATCGCAGATCAGCAGTTTTATCTGCTTGGCTATATCGAGAATAGGCGGTGAGACCGGGCCGTAGAGTGTATCAATCATGGTCATCACATCACTCCTGCTTTGAGCAAATCGTGCATGTTTAATGCACCGACCAATGTGCCATTTTCGCACAGCATCAAGCCATTGATTCGTTTATCTTGCATTAGGTTTAACCCTTCGACCGCGAGCATGTTAGGGTTTGCTACCGTTGGGTTTTGCGTCATCACCTCGCTGATTGCCGCGCTGTGAATATCGATTCGTTTGTCTAAGATGCGGCGTAAATCGCCATCAGTAAAGATGCCAATAAGCTGCATGTTGTTGTCTACTACCGCGGTCATCCCCAACCCTTTTTGGCTGATCTCAAGTAAGGCATCGCGGATCAATGCGTTTGGTTGCACTGTTGGTAATGCATCGCCAATGTGCATGATATCAGAGAGCTTGAGCAACAATTTTCGCCCTAAAGCCCCACCGGGATGAGACAGCGCAAAATCTTCAGCGGTAAAGCCGCGTGCTTGCAAGAGTGCGACGGCTAACGCATCGCCCATCACTAGCGTTGCTGTGGTGCTGGAGGTTGGCGCAAGGCCAAGCGGGCATGCCTCTTGTGGGACTGTGATTTGCAAATGAAGATCGGCCAACTTTGCCATATTCGATGACGGGTTGCCTGTCATGCTAATGATGCGAATATTGAGCCGTTTTAGCACAGTAAACAGTGATAAAATTTCCGAGGATTCGCCAGAGTTTGAAATAGCAATTACGATGTCGCCACGCTCGATCATACCAAGATCACCGTGCGCCGCTTCTCCTGGATGTACGAAAAATGCCGAAGTGCCAGTACTGGCTAAGGTCGCGGCAATTTTTTTACCGATATGACCTGATTTACCCATACCCATCACCACCACTTTGCCGTGATCATTGGCAATGATCATTTCACACGCTTGGCAAAATGAGTCGTCAAAGTATTGCTCTAGCTGCTGTAAAGCCGCCATTTCGGTGGCGAGAACTTGCTGTGCAACACTGCGATAATCAAACTGATTCGACATTCGATACTCCGAGTTTGGGTTAAGCGGTCATATTCATAAGTAGATAAGCTTGGTATCCGATAAAAGCGAGGAAGAGCACGCCTCCCTCAATGCGGTTAATACTACGCGATTTCCCTAAAGCCATGGCAACCAGTAGAAGAGATACGCCAAGCATTACCCAAAAATCGCGTCCCATCGCATGCTCACTGAGTATCGATGGATTAAGAATGCCGGGTAAGCCCATCACGGCAAGAATATTGAATACGTTCGAGCCAATAATGTTGCCCACAGCCATATCATCTTCGCCTTTCAACACACTTGTGAGTGAGGCGGCCAACTCTGGCAAGCTGGTCCCAACAGCGATGATCGTCAGGCCAATTACCAAGTCGCTCATGCCAAAAAACTTAGCGATAATGACGGCGTTATCGACTAACACGCTGGCAGCAATCGGCAGAATGATAAGCCCAATCACTACCCAAATAGCCGCTTTTGCGTTGCTCACGCCCTGCGGTATTTCAGATTCCTGCTCGGTAAGCAGCGCGTCACCATGTTTTTGCTCGTTACGGCTAATGCGGAGCATCGCAATGATAAACACGGCGAAAAGTGCAAACAGCAACACACCTTCATAGAATCCTAAGTGGTTATCCCACAATAACGCACCAGCAAGTAGTGTGACCGCAATCATCAGCGGCAGTTCACGGCGGAGTACCGCAGAACTGACGGAAAGCGGTTTGATGAGTGCTGTAATACCCAAGATCAAAGCAATGTTAGCGATGTTAGAACCGAGCACGTTACCGACGGCAGTATCGGTTTTCCCATCCAAAGCGGCCGTTGCCGATACCATCATCTCTGGTGCTGATGATCCCATTGCTAAAATAGTCATGCCGATCACTAATGGCGAGATGCTGAAGTTGCGAGCAAGCGCGGCAGAACCAAAGACTAACTTGTCAGCGCTCCAGACTAAAAACACCAAACCTACAATGAGAAACGCTACCGCTTCGATCATGATGATACCTAATTAATGAAATGAGTGAAAAAATGATGCAATTAACCGCTAATTTTGACGTGTTGGTTGCGAAAAGGGAAGCTGAAGATCCAATTAATTACGTTCAATTCATGGTTTAGTTAGCTATCCATCAATAAATGACCGGAAGATTGTTTTGGCGAAAGATGATGCTTTACTTTAGGATGTAATTGAACAGTGCTTTTAATTTTAGAACGTTATGCTTATGATTGCCCATCATTTTGGGGCGGACAACAATAGTGAAACACTCATGATGCCAATCAACGATCTTGTCACAATCAAGAATTTAACCTTCTCCCGTTCAGGACGGAAGATTTTCGATGACGTGAGTCTCAGCGTTCCGCAAGGAAAAATTACCGCCATTATGGGGCCATCGGGTATTGGTAAAACCACTTTGCTACGTCTTATTGGCGGACAACTGTTTCCTGAACAAGGTGAGATTTGGTTCGACAAACAAAACATCCCGATGCTCAGTCGCAAAAAGCTGTATCAAGCTCGTAAAAAAATGAGCATGTTGTTTCAGTCGGGCGCGTTATTCACCGATTTAAATGTGTTCGATAATGTGGCTTTCCCTTTACGTGAACACACTCAATTAGATGAATCGCTGATTAAGACATTAGTTTTATTAAAATTAGAAGCGGTCGGTCTGCGCGGTGCCGCCTTGCTCATGCCGAGCGAATTATCCGGTGGCATGGCAAGAAGGGCTGCATTAGCGCGCGCGATTGCGCTGGATCCGGAACTGATCATGTATGATGAGCCGTTTGTGGGGCAAGACCCGATCACCATGGGCGTGCTGGTGGAATTGATCCGCAATTTGAATCAAGCTTTAGGGGTGACCTCGATAGTGGTCTCTCATGATGTTCCTGAAGTGATGAGCATTGCCGATTGGGTTTATTTGCTGGCTGACGGCAAAGTGATTGCCAAAGGAACGCCAAACGATCTTTATCAAAATAGCGATCCTCGCGTACAACAATTTTTACAAGGCGAGGCTGATGGCCCAGTACCATTTCGCTTTCCAGCGCAAAGCCTAGAAAAGGATTTATTCTCATGATGTCCACATTGACTGACTGGATTGAAGGGCTCGGTCGCCGTACGCTCGAATTTTGCCAAGCCTTTGGCAAAGCTAGCTTGATGCTGTTTGGCGCATTAGTGAGCCGCCCACGGCCTATTCAGAATTTTCCATTGTTAGTGAAGCAGCTCTACAGTGTTGGTGTTCAGTCGCTGGCGATTATTGTCGTTTCTGGCTTGTTCATTGGCATGGTGTTGAGCCTGCAAGGCTATGTGATTTTGGTCGATTACGGCGCGGAAGGTAGCCTTGGGCAGATGGTCGCTCTCTCTTTATTGCGTGAACTTGGGCCCGTGGTGACTGCGCTGCTGTTTGCTGGGCGTGCTGGTTCTGCACTTACCGCTGAGATCGGCCTGATGAAAGCCACCGAGCAGCTTTCCAGTTTAGAGATGATGGCGGTTGATCCGCTCAAACGTATTATCGCTCCTCGCTTTTGGGCTGGGCTAATATCAATGCCGTTGCTAGCGATGATTTTTATGGCGGTCGGCATTTGGGGAGGCCAGCTTGTTGGCGTGGATTGGAAAGGGATTGATCACGGCAGTTTTTGGTCTGCGATGCAGTCATCGGTAGAGCTAGGGCAAGATATTGGCAACAGTATGATCAAGTGCGTGATGTTTGCCATCACAGTGACTTGGATTGCACTGTTTAACGGTTACGATGCTATTCCAACCTCGGAAGGTATTAGCCGTGCCACCACAAGAACCGTAGTGCATTCGTCTTTAGCTGTATTAGGGCTAGACTTTGTACTCACCGCATTGATGTTTGGGAATTAATCATGCAGCAAACACGAAAAATAGAACTTTGGGTCGGTAGCTTTGTCCTTGCTGGAATTTGCGCAATTCTGGTGATGATTTTTCAGGTCGCTGACGTAAAAGGGTTGGGTTCCAACCATACTTACCAACTGAAAGCTGAATTTGACAATATCGGTAGTTTAAAAGTGCGCTCGCCAGTCAAAGTGGGTGGTGTGGTCGTTGGGCGAGTGGCCGAGATTAAACTCGATAGAGAGAGCTTGCTGCCTGTGGTTACTATGGCTATTAACAGTCAATATGATCAATTTCCAGAAACGTCGAGTGTACAAATTCTAACTTCTGGATTGATTGGTGAGCAGTACATTGGGCTTGTGCCCGGGTTTGTCTTTGAAGATGAACAGATGTTAAAAGAGGGCGACTTAATTGAAGACACAAAATCCGCTCTCGTATTAGAAGATTTGATTGGCCAAGTGCTGTATAGCGTCGGTGGTGGCTCACAAGAAAAAGGTAAGGAGTAACAACAGTGTTTATAAAAACAGTGTTTAAACGGACGTTGATTTTTGTATTTACCCTCGTTGCCGCTATGTTTGTGCAAGCGGCCAATGTGGATAAAACCCAGCCCTATACCATGATGAAGCAGGTGTCTGAAACGGCATTTACTCGTTTGAAAGCCGAACAAGAAGCGATTCACCACCATCCTGAATATTTGAAAGAAATCGTGGAACAGGAGCTGATGCCTTACGTCAATGAGCAGTATGCGGCACTGAAGTTATTGGGCCCAAACTTAAAAGGGGCCAAGCGTGAAGATGTCGCCACTTTCATCACCGCATTTCGTGCCTATCTTGTCAGTGCATATGCGCAAGTATTGACTCAGTACAGTAACCAAATTATTGAGTTCGAGCCTGAACAGGCGGTGTCGGATGATAAACGCATTACCAGCGTGAAGGTGGATATTATTGATACGCCACGACCGAACATCAAGCTTGAGTTTAAATTGCGCAAAGAGAAAAATGGCGAATGGCAAGTCTTTGATATGATTGCAGAAGGAGTGAGTTTGCTCTCCAGTAAGCAATCTGAATGGAGCGGTAAAATTCGCCAAGATGGCATCTTAGCGGTTGCCAATGAACTGCAACAATTGGCGGATCAGCCGATCCGTTTTGAAGGTAAAGCGCAATGATTCATCCGCAGTGGCATCAAACTGATATACCGATTGCGGCTTTGTCGGGCGCATTAGACAGAGAGCATGTGCCTGATTTATGGGTGTTTATCCAAAAATGGAACCCGGAGAGTACACAGTTTGAGATTGAACTGAAAAACGTTGAACGCATAGACTCTGCCGGAATGGTGATGTTAATCCACCTAATAGAGCATGCAAAAAAACGAAACTGTCATATAATGCTCAGTTTCGTGCCAGAGCAACTGCGCACACTATTCCAATTGAGCAACATTGATCGTTTAATGGCTCAACATATAAAGAATTAAGCAGGGGAACATTGTGGATAGCGCAAAAGTACAACAGTTATTAGAACAAGCACTAAACCTTGAAGAGATCCACGTCAAAGGTGAAGGTAGCCACTATGAAGTTATCGCTGTTGATGCTTGTTTTGCAGGGATGAGTCGCGTTAAAAAACAACAACTTATTTATGCTCCACTGATGGAGTACATTCAAAGAAACGACATTCATGCCCTTTCTATTAAAGCGTTCACACCAACAGAGTGGGCTCGTGATAAAAAGTTGATGTCGCTGTAAGGTTTATTGATGGAAAAGTTTCGAGTTATTGGGTCAACACAACCTCTTCAAGGTGAAGTGACCATTTCAGGTGCCAAAAACGCTGCACTGCCTATTTTATTTGCGTCTATTTTGGCCTCTGAGCCAGTAGAAGTGGCCAATGTGCCACACCTTCGCGATATTGATACCACAATGGAACTGCTCAAACGTTTAGGCGCTAAAGTCGAACGTAATGGCTCAGTTCATGTCGATCCTAGTCAAATTGATGAATATTGCGCGCCGTATGATTTAGTCAAAACCATGCGTGCTTCTATTTGGGCTCTCGGTCCATTAGTGGCTCGTTTTGGTTATGGCCAAGTTTCGCTACCTGGAGGCTGTGCCATTGGCGCTCGTCCTGTCGATCTGCATATTCACGGTTTAGAGCAGCTTGGTGCCACCATCACCTTAGAAGATGGCTACGTGAAAGCCAGTGTCGAAGGTCGTCTACAAGGTGCACACATCGTCATGGATAAAGTGAGCGTGGGTGCCACCATTACCATTATGTGCGCCGCAACCCTTGCCGAAGGCACAACCGTGCTCGACAACGCTGCGCGTGAGCCTGAAATTGTCGATACCGCACTGTTTTTGAATAAGCTGGGTGCAAAAGTGTCCGGTGCAGGCACCGATACCATTACCATTGAAGGTGTTGAACGTTTGGGTGGTGGTAAACACGCTGTTGTGGCTGATCGCATTGAAACGGGCACGTTTTTAGTCGCGGCGGCTGTTTCTCGCGGAAAAATTGTTTGCCACAACACTCACTCGCATTTGTTAGAGGCCGTGTTAGCAAAACTGGAAGAAGCGGGCGCTGAGATTGAAACGGGTGAGGGCTGGATAAGCCTTGATATGACCGGAAAAGAGCTTAAGGCGGTTTCGATTCGCACTGCGCCTCATCCTGGCTTTCCAACCGATATGCAAGCACAATTTACCCTACTTAATATGATGGCAAAAGGTGGTGGTAAGATCACTGAAACCATCTTTGAAAACCGTTTTATGCACGTTCCTGAACTGATGCGTATGGGAGCAAAAGCGGAGATTGAAGGGAATACCGTGATTTGTGGTGATGTGGAATCGTTGAGTGGCGCGCAGGTGATGGCGACCGATCTACGTGCCTCAGCCAGCCTAGTGATTGCCGGTTGTATCGCAAAAGGTGAAACCATCGTCGATCGCATCTACCATATCGATCGCGGTTACGAAAGAATTGAAGATAAACTGTCGGCTCTTGGCGCTAATATTGAGCGCATTCAAGTCAGCAGTTAAACTCTCGCTCATGCAATGGAGCCGAAATCTCTGGGTTTCGGCTTTTTTATCCTTGCTCATTTTTTATCTTTGTTCCATGGAGAACTGAAATGATTGCTCTTTTGCGTCTATTGGCAGTCGCACTGTTTGCCATTGTGATGTTTGTTTTTGGATGTGGCTACTGTTTACTTAGCCCACGTAATCCCAAACATGTATTTACGTTTGGGCGTTTATTTGCCCGCATGTCAAAATTGATGGGTATTAAATTAGAACTGCGTATCCCAGAAGATGCTTATCAACGCGGCCAGCACATCTACATTGCGAATCATCAAAATAACTGGGATCTGTGTACTGTTGCTGCGGCTGTAACGCCGAAAGTCGTGACAGTAGGGAAAAAAAGTTTAGTTTGGACACCTGTGTTTGGTCAGTTGTATTGGTTAGCAGGGAATATTTTAATTGATAGATCCAATCGCAACAAAGCCAAAGGGACCATTGATCAAGTTGTCGATAGCATAAAAACCAGTGATGTGTCTGTGTGGATGTTTCCAGAAGGTACTCGCTCGCGTGGCCGTGGCATGCTGCCCTTTAAAATGGGTGCATTTCATGCGGCAATTGGCGCAGGTGTACCGATTATCCCCATCGTTTGCAGCTCAACTAATGATATTAAGCTGAACCGTTGGGACAATGGTCATGTGATTGTTGAGATGCTGCCACCGATCAGTATTGAAGGATATGGAAAAGAAAATTTACGGGAATTAGCGACATTATGCCGTGAGCAGATGATGGCCAAATTAGCGCAGCTGGATGAAGAGGTCGCGATGCTTGATGGTAAGAAAGTCACATCACGCAGTCAGTAACCGCTTTACTAAATGGTGGGAAAAAGAAGTATGAAGGTGGTGCCTTGTCCCACTTCAGATTCGACCTGCATTTTCCCACCATGCTTTTCAACAATACTGTATGAAATCGATAAACCCAAACCCGTCCCTACGCCGACAGGTTTGGTGGTGAAGAAAGGATCAAACACCTTGTTGATGATGTCTTGATTCATGCCATGCCCATTATCTGCCACTGTCACCCTCACCCAGCGTTTCCCTTTTTCGACCACAGAATCTGTGCTAATCGTTAACTTTCCTTGTGCTTCGCAAGCGTGAGAGGCGTTAATAAATAGGTTCATAAACACTTGTTGTAGCTCTGCTGATATCCCATTGATTTTCGGCAAAGCCTCATCCAACCGCTGCTCGACCTCCATCGTATATTTAAATTGGTTCCAGACCATGTGTAGTGTTGATTCAATACACGAATTTAACTCACACTCGACAAATCGGCCATCACTGGAGTGAGAAACGCTTTGTAGGCTAGTGACAATATCTTTTACGCGCAGCAATCCACCCGAAGTCTCTTGAAGCATGTCAGTTAAATCACTTTCGACAAAACCAATATCATGTCGTTGATAATAATCTTGATAATTGCGGTAGAAATCCGTGTTAGCAATTTCGGCTTTGTGCTGGGCTACCAAAGCGACAATTCCTATATAGGCGTGAGAGTAATCACGCAGCGTATTTAAATTACTCAGACAAAAACCGATTGGGTTATTGATTTCGTGAGCAACGCCAGCCGCCAGCAGACCGACGGAGGCCATTTTTTCTGATTGTACAAGCTGAGCTTGCGCGCTATGAAGTTGATCTAGAGTCTCTTGCAGCTCTAAAATTTTATCGTAGAGCTCGCGGCTTTTTTCTTGCAGTAACCGCTCTGCTAGCAAACGAGCCTGACGCTCACGCTCATAAATGCGTTGGTATTGCTCTATTTCACTCATGTTTACCCTTAAAGGTGACAACAATTTCACAAAATGAAGCGCCATGATGCATGCATTGGGGCTGCTCGATTTCGACTTCTTCACCAAATTGTTCTGAAGCGCCGATGATGAGTCCTTCTGCCGCAGCGCACAATTTTCTTTTCGAGGTGTAATACATGGTTAATCGATCGCCCTCGCTTTTACATTGAAATTGCGGCAAATAGGCATCGGGGTAGAGCCGCTTCACTTCTTTATGGATCACTTGATCGACCGAAATTAAAAACTCTAATAAGTTGTTTTTATTTGGATAATTTTCAGGAAGGCTGTTGTACAGGCGAGAAAATAGGTATTGCCCATAAAGCCGGACTAAATCATCGGTGGGGATGTTTTTCTGCTCGCTCAAATAAGCCACCATTGCAAGCAGTTCGTCATCGGAGTATTGCTCTCCAGCGGTGTAGATGCCTTGAGAGCTAGGTTTTAAATCCTCGAGCATTTGATCCCAAAACAGTGCGCCAAATTTTTCGATGACTAAATCAGAAAGAACGGTATAGATAATCCCTTGCATCTCACTACCTCGAACGGTTCAAAAGTACGATAAGTGTTGGTGACTAACCCTAAAGTAGCAAGTATGAGGTGTAAAAATTGATTTTTTGGATTAAACAAAAACCTCGAACGGGGTTCGAGGTTTGAAAAAGCACATTCACGTCAGAGTGGCATGCTGGTGGTGCTTACACTGTGCTGATTATGAGCAATGCTTACTTACGTACCGCAATCGCTTCAATTTCAATACCCACATCTTTAGGTAAGCGAGCGACTTCTACGCATGAACGCGCAGGGTAGTTTGCCACGTTATGCTCATCAAAAAATTTACCGTAGACTTCATTCACCGTGCCAAAATCATTCAGATCTTTAACAAATACAGTCATTTTTACGATGTCAGAAACCGTTAAGCCAGAAGACTCCACCACGGCTTTTACGTTGTCGAGAGATTGACGAGCCTGCACTGCGATATCTGCTGACACTTCACCGGTGACTGGGTTGACTGGAATTTGCCCTGAAGTGAGCACCATATTGCCAATATCGACACCTTGTACATAAGGGCCAATTGCGGCAGGAGCGGATTCGGTATGAAGTACTTTAGTCATGATTGTGTTCCATCTGTTTTTATGGGAAGGGTAGGCGTCAGTTTGCCTTTAAAGAAACGGCAGGTAAAGTGCAAAATGCCCCACTAAAGTGAGGCATCGATAGACTTAAATGGGGTTATATTATGACTCGCGTTCGGTCACAATCTCACGTGAGTAAACTTTCTCACAATACTTACATTTCAAACGAATATCGTTTTTCTTTTCGAAAACCTTAAAGCTGCTTTCGACCGGTTCATTGTGGGAAATACAGTTGCTGTTTGGGCAGGCAAAAACATCATTGATCTGCTCAGGCAGTGTCAACGCTAGCTTTTTCACCACTTGGTAGTTTTCGATTTGGTTGACAGTCGCATGAGGTGCATAAAGTGCTAATTTATTGGCTTGGGCTTCATTAATGAACACATTTTCAATCTTCAGCAGATCTTTTGCGCCCAGCGCGGAAGAGGGTAAATTTAAGCCAATCGTGACACGTTGATGAGAATTGTGCATATCGAATAACTTTAATACTTTAATGCCGATTTGCGCAGGAATGTGATCGATAACCGTGCCGTTTTTAATGGCTTCAACCTGCAATTGAGTCTCTTTAGTCATGGTTGGGGCTCCTTTATTACAGGGTTTCGTTTAACACAAGCGCCAGCAAAGCTTCACGGGCGTAGACCCCGTTTTCTGCTTGTTGGAAGAAGTAAGCGTGCTTCGTTTTGTCCACATCAACGGTGATTTCATCCACGCGCGGAAGCGGATGCAGCACTTTTAAGTTATCGCGCGCACCTTCAAGCATGGCGGCTGTCAAAATGTACGCCGATTTAATGTGCGCGTACTCTGATTCATCAAAGCGCTCTTTTTGGACGCGCGTCATATACAGAATATCTAACTGTGGAATAACGCTTTCCATATCGGTGTGCAGGCTGTACTCAATGCCTGCATCATCTAACTCTTCGCAAATATAGTCAGGCATTGCTAGCGCATCCGGCGCAACAAAGAAGAAGCGAATGTGGTTAAATTTAGCCAAAGCTTGGGTTAAAGAATGGACGGTACGGCCATATTTCAAGTCGCCAACAAAGGCGATATTAATGTTATCTAAACGGCCTTGTGTTTCGGCAATGGTGAACAAATCAAGCAGTGTTTGAGTTGGGTGTTGGTTAGCGCCGTCGCCAGCGTTAATCACAGGAACGCCGTTTGAAAATTCAGAGGCTAAACGTGCTGCACCTTCTTGGGGGTGGCGCATCACAAACGCATCCACATAAGAGGAGATCACTTGTACTGAATCGGCCAGTGTTTCGCCTTTTTTCGCCAGTGACGTATTGCCACCATTATCAAAGCCAATCACGCTGCCGCCGATGCGTTGAATAGCAGTTTCAAAAGACAAACGAGTACGAGTCGACGGCTCAAAAAAGCAGCTTGCTACCACTTTGTGCTTAATCAGCTCTGGTTTTGGTTCCGCTTTGAGTTGGCCTGCGGTTTTCACAATCAATTCCAGCTCGTCACGAGAGAGCTCCGGAATCGAAATAATGTGCTTTTGATAAAGCGAATTCACCATAGTCGTCTTCCCTATAATTTTCTAGTAGCCATAAAAAAGCCCCCCAATAGGGAGGCTTTAAAAATCAAGAGAGGGGAAAAATAACGCGCCCAGTAAGTCAGTACGCTGACCTACATTGAATCGAATTGCGTTGTAGATGTGAATAACAACGTCCGTTTTCATGGCTACCCCTCAGACAAATTGCTGGGAATTATACGCTTTCGTTGTGTGAGCGCAAGCGATTACCTCACAATCCTCTTCATCATTGGCACTGTCGCTGCGTTAGCTGCTTTCACTCACCCGAATCAATTACTCATGTAAGTTCATCGGGCTTCGTTCTCTTGCTGCCTTGCGACAGCACCAATGATTTTGAGGATTAAAAGTCGCTTTGGCACTGTCGCGGCGTTAGCTGTTTTCACTCACCCGAATCACTTACTCATGTAAGTTCATCGGGCTTCGATCCATTGTTGCCTTGTTTTTTTTAAGCGCCGAGAGTCGCGACCATCACAGCTTTGATGGTGTGCATGCGGTTTTCAGCTTCATCAAACACAATCGAATATTCAGACTCAAACACCTCTTCGGTGACTTCCAAACCTTTCATACCATATTTTTCCGCCACCTCTTTACCTACAGTGGTTTCGTCGTTATGAAACGCAGGCAAGCAGTGCATAAATTTTACCTGTGGATTACCAGTTTGCTTAATCACATTCATATTGATTTGGTAAGGTGTCATTAAGGCCACGCGTTCATCCCATGCATCGGCTGATTCGCCCATGGAAACCCAAACGTCGGTATAGAGAAAATCGCATCCTTGCACGCCTTCTTGTATATTTTCAGTGAGCGTGATTTTGGCTCCCGTCTGTTTGGCAATTTCTTGGCAAGTGGTGACGAGTGATGCTTCTGGCCAAAACTGTTTGGGTGCGACGAGGCGAATATCCATGCCCATTTTTGCTGCGCCCACCATCAGTGAATTGCCCATGTTATTGCGTGCATCGCCTAGATAAGCCAGTGACACTTGGTGCAACTGCTTACCACGGCCATGCTCAATCATGGTTAAAAAGTCAGCTAAAATCTGTGTTGGGTGGAACTCGTTGGTGAGCCCGTTCCATACAGGAACGCCAGCATGTGCGCCAAGCTCTTCGACAATTTCTTGTCCAAAACCGCGATATTGGATGCCATCGTACATTCTTCCGAGTACGCGCGCGGTGTCTTTCATCGACTCTTTATGACCAATTTGCGACCCTGATGGCCCGATGTAAGAGACTTGAGCGCCTTGATCAAACGCGGCCACTTCAAATGCACATCGCGTCCGTGTTGAGGCTTTCTCAAAAATCAGCGCAATATTTTTACCCGCTAATCTTTTCTGTTCTGATCCGGCGTATTTCGCTTTTTTGAGATCAGCAGAGAGATCGAGCAGAAATTGGATCTCTTTCGGCGTAAAATCGAGCAGTTTGAGAAAGTTGCGGTTGCGTAAATTGAAAGCCATATCCCAGTCCTAAACGGTGAATGATGAATGGCCTTAGTAAAACATATAAATGCTAAATTTGTGAATAATTATTTTAAAATAAAGGCGAGATATTAATAATATCTCGCCTAATGTGACTATAAATTCTCTTCAGCGAATTCGGCCAAGCGGCTGCGAACGACGCCGTTTAAGTGAATGTTGGCGCTGCCTTCGAAGTTTTTAAAGCGCTCAACCATGTAGGTCAAACCCGAGGTCACCGGGGTTAAGTAGTGGGAATCAATCTGCGCTAAGTTACCAGAACAGACAATTTTAGTGCCCTCACCGCAGCGCGTGATGATGGTTTTGATTTGAGAAGCGGTTAAATTTTGACACTCATCCAGTAGCACAAAGGCATTTTGGATTGAGCGCCCACGCATAAAGTTGATCGATTTAAACTGGATATTGGCTTTATCGCAGATGTATTTGAGTGAACCTTCGGTGCAGTGATCGTTTTTGTGCAAGGCTTCCAATGTATCCGTAACCGCCGCCAGCCACGGCATCATTTTTTCTTCCTCCGTTCCGGGTAAGAAGCCGATCGATTCTCCGATATCTGGCGTGTTACGGGTGACGATGATCTTATCGAACATCTTCTTCTCAATGGTTTGTTCAAGAGCGGCGGCCATCGCGAGCAGCGTTTTCCCGCTACCAGCGGCTCCGGTTAAAATCACCAAATCAATGCTTGGATCAAGCAAGGCATCAAGCGCCATCGCTTGGTAGATATTTTTTGGGGTGATGTCCCATGCTTTGCGGTGCATCATTCTCTCGCGGCCAATATCAAGCAGCGTAATTTTTTCTGCGTTGATTTCATGCACGCGTGCCGAAAAATCACTTTCTTCATCAATGACATACTGGTTGATAAAGGTTGGATCAAACGGCGTTTTATCTAACGTATGGAAGGCTTTTCCGCCGACGGTTCTACTCTCAACTTCATCGACGTTGTTCCAAAAATTTCCTTCACGAACTTGGAAGCCTTTGGTCAGGTACTGCACATCATCAATCAATTGGTCAGTGCGGTAATCTTCAACATAGCGCACGCCTGCACCTTTAGCGCGCAATCGCATGTTGATGTCTTTGGTGATGAGAACCACAGAACGTGGCGCTCGTTTCGCTTGCAGGTAAAGTACAGCGTTGAGGATACGGTTGTCGCCAGCTTTGTCAGCAAAGGCTTTGACGGTTTCTTGCAACTCAAAGTCGGCAAGGATCGAGATAGTTCCCGTCTTGCTGGCCTCTTTAGAAAATGGAATACCTTCGGTAATTTCGTCTGGGGTGGCATCGTGGAATAAGTGCTCTAAAGCACGAATAGCGACCCGCGCATCTCGTGCAACATCGCGTTTGCTGTCTTTGATCCGGTCAAGTTCTTCAAGAACGGTCATCGGAATGACCACATCATGCTCTTGGAAGGAGTAAATGGCTAAAGGTTCATGAAGCAGGATGTTGGTATCAAGTACAAACAGTTTCCGATCGGTATCGCCCATAAGCGTCTCCTTGCTGCTGTGCAGCGTGCTTAACAAAAGGTGCTAGCAAGTAGAGGTTATCGATCAATGGATGCCGGTAGTGACTCGATTGCTCGATGACTTACTGCAAGCCTGTGTTGATACTCATTGTCTGTTTGGTCAGCATGCTTCGTGCCAGAGTCATCCTTTTGACTGGCAAAGCAAGCATCGTTACAACAAGTATAGCAACCTTGTTTACTACAAATGCCACCGATTTCTTACAGTTTGATGTCAACCAAAAGTTGAAGAAAAAAATCTTGGTTATCCTTCGCTTTACACGTGACCTGTATCACGCCATCAAGTAAGATTAGCGACCTTTTTCTGCACCACACTCCAACAACAATCATAATTAGGAGTTGCCTTCACGTGGTAGCAGATCGATACAATCCATTCCAAATAAATAAGGTAGTCGATTCATGAGTTTTGCTTTGGGGCAACGCTGGATAAGCGATACAGAAAGTGATCTTGGTTTAGGTACTGTGGTAGCGCTTGATGCGCGTACTGTGACCTTGATGTTTGCTGCATCAGAAGAAAACCGCGTTTATGCACGCAGTGACGCCCCGGTAACACGAGTGACGTTCAATAGCGGCGATGTGGTTGAAAGCCAAGAAGGCTGGTCGCTACGCGTTGAGCAAGTTGTTGAAGAACAAGGACTACTCACTTATCTCGGTACGCGCGAAGACAACGATGAAAGCGGCGTGGCGCTACGTGAAATTTTCTTAAGCCACCAAATCCGTTTCAACAAACCGCAAGATAAATTGTTCGCAGGTCAAATTGATCGCATGGATAATTTTGTGTTGCGTTATCGCGCCCTCACTAACCAATATCAACAACACAAAAGCCCAATGCGTGGTTTATGTGGCATGCGCGCGGGCCTGATTCCTCATCAGCTTTATATCGCACATGAGGTTGGCCGTCGCCATGCGCCCCGCGTGTTATTAGCCGATGAAGTGGGGTTAGGTAAAACCATTGAAGCGGGGATGATCATTCATCAACAAGTGCTTTCTGGCCGCGCGGAACGTATTTTAATTGTGGTGCCGGAAACCTTGCAGCACCAATGGTTGGTGGAGATGATGCGTCGCTTTAATCTTCATTTCTCCATTTTTGATGAGGAGCGCTGTGTTGAAGCGTTCGCTGAAGCACACAACCCTTTTGATACTCAGCAATATGTGCTTTGTTCGCTCGATTTTCTGCGTAAAAGTCGTCAACGTTTTGAACAAGCACTTGAGGCGGAGTGGGATCTATTGGTGGTGGATGAAGCTCACCATCTAGAATGGAGCCAAGATAAACCAAGCCGCGAATACCAAGTGGTCGAAGGGCTAGCGCAAAACACCCCTGCGGTATTGCTGCTAACGGCAACGCCGGAGCAATTGGGCCGTGAAAGCCACTTTGCGCGTTTGCGTTTGCTCGATCCCGATCGTTTTTACGATTACGAGGCGTTCGTTGAAGAAGAAGAGCAATATGCGCCCGTAGCCGATTCAGTCAGTGCCTTGTTTTCGGGTGAGAAGTTGCAAAACGAAGCCAAAAACCAAATCACTGAGCTACTTTCAGAGCAAGATGTTGAGCCGCTGTTTCGCATTATTGAAAGCGATGCCGATGAAGAGAGCAAAGCCTCTGCTCGCCAAGAGCTGATTGATAATCTGATGGATCGCCATGGCACAGGCCGCGTGCTTTTTAGAAACACCCGCTCTGCGATTAAAGGATTCCCTGTGCGTAATGTGCACTTGATGCCGATGGAAATCCCCGCGCAATACACGACCTCGATGCGAGTGGCTGGCATGATCGGCGGTAAGCTCAGTGCTCAGGCTCGCGCGATGAAAATGCTCTACCCCGAAGAGATTTTCCAAGAGTTTGAAGGCGATGATGCAAGTTGGTGGCAGTTCGATTCTCGCGTGAATTGGCTGCTTGAAAAAGTGAAAGAAAAACGCAGCGAAAAGATTTTAGTGATCGCTTCTCGCGCTAGCACCGCGTTACAACTGGAGCAAGCACTGCGTGAGCGTGAAGGCATTCGCGCCACCGTTTTTCATGAAGGTATGTCGATTTTAGAACGTGATAAAGCCGCCGCTTATTTCGCACAAGAAGAGGGTGGCGCGCAAGTGCTTATCTGTAGTGAAATCGGCTCTGAAGGGCGTAACTTCCAATTTGCTAACCAGCTGGTGATGTTTGATCTGCCGTTTAACCCAGATCTTTTAGAGCAACGCATTGGCCGTTTGGATCGTATTGGTCAACACCGTGATATCGATATCCATGTGCCGTACCTTAAAGGCACATCGCAAGCGATTTTGGCGCGTTGGTTTGATGAAGGCTTGAATGCATTTGCTGAAACCTGCCCAACAGGCCGCGCTGTGTATGATAAATATGCCGATGATCTGATTGACATGCTGGCTTCGGGAAATATCGATACGTTGGATGAGATCATTGAACAGTCGGCAACGCTCAACAAAACGTTGAAGGCTCAGCTTGAACAAGGGCGTGACCGACTGCTTGAAATGCATTCAAACGGTGGCGAAAAAGCATTGAAAATCGTCGAAAGTATAGCATCAACGGATGGCGATACTAACTTGGTTACTTTCGCTTTGAGCTTATTTGATGCGATCGGTTTAAACCAAGATGATCGGGGTGAAAACGCGCTGGTGGTCACACCATCAGAGCACATGATGGTGCCAAGCTACCCCGGTTTGCCGTATGAAGGAGCGACCATCACTTTTGATCGTGATACGGCATTATCGCGTGAAGATATGAATTTCATCAGTTGGGAACACCCGATGATTCAAGGCGGGATCGACCTACTGATGAGCGAAGGCGTGGGAACATCGGCGGTTTCTCTGCTGAAAAATAAAGCTTTGCCTGTTGGGACTTTGCTGCTTGAGTTGATCTATGTGGTGGATGCACAAGCGCCAAAACGCAGTGGTATCAGCCGCTTCCTTCCTCAAACACCAATCCGTTTGATGATGGATGCGCGTGGTAATGATCTCTCCGCGCAAGTTGAGTTTGAAAGCTTCAACCGCCAATTAAGCCCAGTGAATCGTCATTTGGCCAGCAAGCTCGTTACGTCAGTACAAAATGATGTGCATAGCTTAATTGCTGCCAGTGAAAGCCAAGTTGTGAGCCGTGTTGAAGCGATTCGTGAACAAGCGCAAAAAGAGATGCAGTCGAGCTTAAACGGTGAACTGGAGCGCTTATTGGCGCTTAAAGCAGTCAACCCGAACATTCGTGATGAAGAGATCAGCGCGATTGAAGAGCAGATTAACGAGTTAAGCGGTTACATCGGTAAAGCGCAATTCCAACTGGATTCGTTGCGTTTAATTGTTGTGACGCATAACTGATCCCTTTAATTGGCCCTTGTGGCGTGCATTAAAAATAACAAAGGCCTTTTTCGATAAGGCCTTTGTTTTGTCTGCTATTACATAACCCACTTCCACCAAATAAATAGCGCTAAAAAGCCAAACAGATAAACAAGCCCTACGATAGACAGTGCTTTGAGTTTTTTTCCTACCGCGAGTTCAGCCGGTAAAGGTGTTTTAGTCACCAGAATATAGTTGAGCAGCGCAAAAATTGGCGTGGTCATAAATGCCATGATCATCGCAAAATTCAGCATTGGCATCAGTGCTGAAGCCCAAAAGGCAATGATGGCCAGCGCTAAAGCCGATACCACGATGACCCAAACTTGGTAGCAACGTGGGCTTTGGCTCTCTTTGTTTTGCAAAAGACGTTGTGATTCTGCAATCACTCGTGAATAGCCATCAATAACGGTGATGGTGCTACCAAAAATACAGAAAAAGGCGATCACTGCAATCAAATAACGTGACCACTCACCTATGGTTGAAGCGTACAATCCGACCAATTGATGCGAAAAGCCGACGCCAGATTTCGAGAGTTCAACGCCTGTTCCGTGTAGTACTAAGGCACCAAGCGCCAAAAATACAATCGCTAAGATTGCAGTACCGATATAGCCCACATTGAAATCAAATAGCGCGGATTGCGGCGTCACTTGCTGCTCTTGGCATTGACGCTTGAGCCACACCGAAGTGATGCTCGAAATCTCAATGGGTGCGGGCATCCAGCCCATTGTCACCACCAAAAAACCGATCGCGGCGAGTGCCCAAGGTGAAGGCGAAATGGTTTCTACCACTATCTGTGCTGGGGTTGCGACGGCAATCACCACGGCGAGTAAGGTGGCGATTGTCAGTACTGCCATAATCATTTTAGAAAGTGAGTCGAGCGCGCGAAAGTGGCCTGCAAAAAGGATCAGCAAACAAGTGGTCAGCACAATCACGGAAAGAACAATATTGCCCAGCTCAAAAGGGACAAAATAGGCCAGTAAACTGGCGCTAAACAGCAGTAACGCGGCGGTGTTTATAATGGCCGATACCACGCTTAAGAGGGCAAAAACCCATAAGTAAGCGCGCCCGAGATGAGCATAGCCTTGTACTAAACTTTTGCCTGTCCCCATGGTGTATTGAATGCCAGCCTTAAAAAAGGGGTATTTTAATAAGTTGACCAGCAAAATGAGGCCTGCGAGTTGCCAGCCATAAATTGCACCTGCTTGAGTTGACGCGACGAGATGAGAGCCGCCGACGGCTGCTGCTGCCATCATAATGCCCGGCCCGAGTGAACGAAGCAGTTGTGGCAGGGTTAAACGTTTGGCCGATTGATAAGGGACGCTGTGTTCCATTCTTGTTCCTTAGACTTGATGTTGTGTTATTTATAATTCTTGCTTTTGAAGCTGACTTTAATGTCAAGCTCATCAATCAATATCACACCCAGTTAATCTGTCAATTTTAAGTTACATTTCAAGTGATATTTCTAAGCAAGGCTAACTTACTGACGATTTCGTGATTTAACGAAACTAAGATGACTCTTCTCTATTGGCTTGGCGGAGAGGTTGTTATAATGCGCCGATTTTTTTAGGAGAAACCTTCGATGGCTATGCTTGAATACACGCCGCCCACAGATCCTTGGATTGATATTGTCTATGAAGATGATCAGATTCTCGCGGTGAATAAACCTTCAGGTCTGCTGTCGGTTCCAGGACGCTTGCCTGAGCATCACGACAGTATGTGGAGTCGTTTGGCTGAGCAATATCCAGAGATCCAAGTTGTGCATCGTTTGGATATGTCGACTTCTGGCTTGATGGTGCTGGCAAAAAATAAATACGCGGAAGGGGCATTGAAAAAGCAGTTTCAATACCGTTTAACGCATAAAATTTATTACGCTCGCGTGTGGGGCGTAATGGAGCTTGACGAGGGGGTGGTTGAGTTACCTCTGATTTGCGATTGGCCAAATCGGCCTAAACAGAAAGTCTGCTTTGAAGATGGAAAACCATCAAAAACTTTATATCAAGTAGCGAAAAGAGAAGAAAAAACGACAATTGTACGTCTTCTTCCTGTAACTGGCCGTTCGCACCAATTACGTGTTCACATGCAAGCTTTGGGTTATCCGATTGTGGGTGATGAGTTTTATGCCCCGCAAGAAGCGCAAGATTTTTCCGATCGCTTAGCATTGCATGCCGCAGAGCTCAGTTTTTATCATCCAAAGAGTCATTGGCTGCGCAATATTTTTGTCGGCTGTGATTTTTATCCCGAAGCACAAGAGCAAATTTTGCAACACTTTGATCCTGAGCGAAAATTACCAGATTACAAAACGTTGCCCCGACCTTAGTGTGATGTGGGTGGCGACAAGGAGCTAATATGTCACTACCCACGGTTGTCTTTCTCGATAGGGCCACAATCCCTGCTTATATTCGATTGCCAAGCTTACCTTTTGCTCATCATTGGCTTGAGTTTGACTTTACTTCTGCCGAACAAGCGCTCGATCGCCTATCTCAAGCCGATATCGTAATCACCAATAAAGTGGTGCTGGATAGGGCGCTACTCTCACAATGTCCGAAATTGCGCTTGATTGCTGTGTCGGCCACAGGCGTCAATAATGTCGATATCGATTACTGTCGTGAAGCAGGCATCGCACTGGTGAATGTTCAAGGCTACGCCACCCGTTCTGTTCCGGAACATGTCGTTGGGATGATTTATGCCTTAAGGCGTAACTTGTTTGCTTATCATCAAGATATTGCCAATGGCGAGTGGCAGCGCAATCAACAATTTTGCTTTTTTACTCATCCGATAGGGGATGTTGCAGGTTCAACGCTTGGTATTGTGGGGAGTGGCGCGCTCGGACAGGCAACTGCAACGTTGGCACGAGCGATAGGCATGCAGGTGATATTTTCTGAACGAAAGGGGGCCAAGTTATGCCGACAAGGTTTTATGCCCTTTGAACAAATGTTAGCGGAGGCGGATGTTGTGAGTTTACATTGCCCATTGAGCGAGCAAACCCGAAACCTGATAGGTGAGAACGAATTAAAGATAATGAAGCCTAATGCATTGTTGATTAACGCAGGCCGTGGTGGTTTGGTTGATGAGCAAGCACTTGTGACAGCATTGAAATCTGGGCAAATTGCTGGCGCTGGAGTGGATGTATTCAGTCGAGAACCAGCGGACAAAACAAATCCCTTACTAGCCAATATGGATTTGCCAAATTTGTTGCTCACACCACACGTGGCATGGGGTAGTGACTCAGCTATTTCACAATTGGCAACGATTTTGATGGATAACATTGCCGCGTTTGAGCGTGGAGAGCACAAAAATCGCGTCTGCTGATGGCGTGAATAAATAAAAAAGGTCGGTATTTTCACACCGACCTTTTTAATGGTAACGCAATCGCGATTATAGCGCGGCTATGGTCGCTTTCTGTTCTTCCAGTTTAACCAAGGTATCTTGATAGCCATTCAGCTTTTGACGCTCGATAGCGACAACGGCTTCGGGTGCTTTAGCGACGAACCCTTGGTTATTGAGTTTGCCTTCAATGCGTTTGATTTCGCCTTGAGTTTTAGCAATCTCTTTTGCTAAGCGCTCTAGCTCCGCATCTTTATCAATCAAACCAGCCATTGGGATCATCAGTTCAGATTGACCAACCAGCGCCGTTGCACAAGCGGGAGTCTCTTCACCCTCTTCAAGAACGCGTAGTGCCTCCAGTTTAGCCAGTGACAACAGTACCGCTTTGTTCGCTTCTAAACGTGCCACTTCTTGCTTGTTGGCGGCTTTTAGCATCACGTTAAGAGGTTTGCCTGGGTTGATATCGTACTCGGCACGTAGGTTGCGAATGCTAGTAATAAAGGCTTTCACCCATTCGATATCATCCAGCGCTGCTTGGTTGAAGTTAGCTTCATCATACTGAGGCAGCGCTTGCAGCATGATGGTGTCACCTTCAACGCCGTCCACTAATGGCTTAATGCTTTGCCAAATAGTTTCAGTGATATACGGGATCACTGGGTGCGCGAGGCGTAATGTTTTCTCTAATACCGTAATTAATGTACGTCGCGTTGCGCGTTGCTGCGCTTCACTGCCTTTCCACAATACGGGTTTAGTCAGCTCTAAGTACCAGTCGCAGAATTGGTTCCAGATGAATTCGTAAAGGGTATTTGCCGCCATATCTAAACGGAAGTTGTTGATATGGTTGTTGAACTCTTTAGCCGTCAATTCAAATTGAGACTCGATCCATTTATCGGCTAACGAATACTCAAGCTCGCTACCTGCGTTAAAGCCACAATCGAGATCTTCGGTATTCATCAACACGTAACGGCTCGCGTTCCAGAGTTTGTTACAGAAGTTGCGGTAACCTTCTAGGCGTTTCATGTCCCAGTTGATATCACGACCGGTTGAAGCCATCGCTGCTAGCGTGAAACGCAGTGCGTCGGTTCCATAAGGTTCGATACCATTTTCAAAGGTTTTACGCGTATTTTTCTCGATCTTGGCTGCAAGCTGTGGCTGCATCATGTTGCCACAACGTTTTTCAACCAGAGATTCAAGATCAATACCATCGATCATGTCGATAGGATCAAGCACGTTGCCTTTAGATTTTGACATTTTGTCGCCGTTTTCATCACGGATAAGGCCAGTGACATAAACAGTTTTAAATGGCACTTGTGGTTTGCCATTCTCATCTTTACAGAAGTGCATGGTCATCATGATCATGCGTGCAACCCAGAAGAAGATGATGTCGAAACCAGTAACAAGAACGTCAGACGGGTGGAATGTTTTTAGTGCCTCAGTGTTTTCTGGCCAGCCTTGTGTACCAAAAGTCCAAAGAGCAGAGGAGAACCAAGTGTCCAATACATCATCATCTTGGCGCAGTACCACCACTGGTGCTAGGTTGTTTTGTTCGCGCACTTCTTCTTCGCTACGGCCGACATAAACGTTGCCGTCGTTGTCATACCAAGCAGGAATACGATGACCCCACCAAAGTTGGCGTGAGATACACCAATCTTGCACGTCACGCATCCATGAGAAGTACATGTTTTCGTACTGCTTAGGCACAAATTGAATCTCGCCATCTTCAACGGCTTTGGTTGCGACTTCCGCTAGTGGCGCTGTGCGTACATACCATTGGTCGGTCAGCATCGGTTCGATAACCACACCACCACGGTCACCGTAAGGAATGGTGAGGTCGTGATCTTTGATTTCTTCAAGCAGGCCGAGAGCTTCAAATTCAGCTACGATGGCTTTACGTGCCGCAAAGCGCTCCATGCCTTGGTATTTAGCAGGTAGATCGTTGCTGTAAGCGTCACTTGGTTCACCATTGGTGTTGAACACTTCGGCGGCGTCACGAATATTGGCATCAAAGGTGAAAATGTTGATCATCGGCAGTTGGTGGCGCTTACCGACTTCATAGTCATTGAAATCGTGAGCAGGGGTGATCTTCACACAGCCTGTGCCTTTTTCCATGTCAGCGTGCTCATCGCCCACGATAGAAATGCGACGATTGACGATTGGCAGCATGATCTCTTTGCCGATCAGAGCTTGGTAGCGTGGATCTTCAGGGTTAACCGCTACGCCTGTGTCACCCAGCATGGTTTCAGGACGAGTGGTCGCAACAACAATGTAGTCTTTACCGTCTGCTGTTTTTACGCCGTCAGCCAGTGGGTAACGGAAGTGCCACATGTGACCTTTGACGTCTTTGTTTTCTACTTCTAGATCAGAAATTGCAGTGTGCAGTTTTGGATCCCAGTTCACAAGACGTTTACCACGGTAGAGTAAATCTTCTTGGTAAAGGCGAACAAACACTTCTTGAACGGCATTGGATAGGCCCGCATCCATAGTGAATCGTTCACGATCCCAGTCTACCGATGCGCCAAGGCGGCGAAGCTGTTTAGTGATGGTTCCACCTGATTCGCCTTTCCACTCCCAAATTTTGTCGATAAACGCTTCGCGACCGTAGTCATGCTTGGTTTTGCCTTCTTCAGCAGCAATTTTACGTTCAACCACCATTTGGGTAGCAATACCGGCGTGGTCTGTACCCACTTGCCATAAGGTATTTTTGCCTTTCATGCGTTCGCAGCGGATCAAAGTATCCATAATGGTATCTTGGAATGCGTGACCCATATGAAGGCTACCAGTGACATTCGGCGGTGGGATCATGATGCTGTATGCTTCTTTTGATGTATCACCGTGAGGCTTAAAGTAGCCGTTCTCTTCCCAAGTCTGATACAGAGCTTGTTCGATTGCTGTTGGGTTATATGTCTTTTCCATAGTGCTCTTAAATGGATACTGTGAATGGTTAATCTTAGTCAAACTTCATAAGTGAAGGATCTTGTTAAAGATCGCCTTAACTATAAGGTTTGACCTATGGATGTTGGATCTCGATTGTTTGCAATTGGTAGCCAGCTTGACGGTAGATTTTATACCTTTCGCGTGCTCGTTGCTTTGCTTTTTCTTCGCAGGGGACGAAGTCTACCACCTCAGCAAAGGCGTTCGCAAAGGTTGTATGATTATCCGCCACATTTATTACCAGTTGACGATTCCAATTGGGTTTGACGTTGGGGTAGCCAATCTCGATATGAGTAGAGTATTTCGGGCCTTCACCCACCAGATTGTGCGCGACAAACTGTTCAGCAGGTACTTGCCATAAATGTTCGGCAAACTGTTCAGCGTGAGTTTTATCATCACAATGCAGATAAATTTTTGCCCCTTGTTTGGCGAAGTGATGAGCCAGAAATAGGACATATTGCTCAAAGCCTGCCAGTGTTGCCTGAGGGCTTTCTTCGTTCACAATGTAAAAGGTGGCTCGCTGCATGTTGTCACCTACTATCTAATCGCTCATCAACAAAAAAGGGCCTTGCGGCCCTTTTCACATTTTGAGGTTATTCCTCAGACTCTTGGCCGCTGCGGTTCAATAAGAACTGGACGAGCAATGAGACGGGACGACCTGTTGATCCTTTTGCTGCACCTGACTTCCACGCGGTGCCAGCAATATCCAAATGCGCCCAGTTATATTTCTTAGCAAATTTAGATAAGAAGCAGCCAGCGGTAATCGTACCACCAGGGCGACCACCGATATTTGCCATATCAGCAAATGGGCTCTTTAGCTGCTCGTGGTACTCGTCGGCCATTGGTAGACGCCATGCGCGATCGCTTGCTTGTTCGGAAGCATTAACCAATTCATGCGCCAATGGGTTGTGGTTTGAAACCACGCCACTGATGTGGTGACCTAATGCAATCACACAAGCGCCAGTTAGTGTCGCCACATCTACCACGCAATCGGGTTCAAAACGCTCAACGTAAGTGAGTGCATCACATAGCACTAAGCGACCTTCGGCATCGGTATTGAGTACTTCAACCGTTTGGCCAGACATAGTCGTGAGAATGTCACCAGGGCGATAGGCATTGCTGCCTGGCATGTTTTCACAGCCGGCTAAGATACCCACGACATTTAATGGCAATTTCAATTTAGCCAATGCTTTCATTGCGCCAAAGACTGACGCCGCACCGCACATGTCATACTTCATTTCATCCATGCCTTCGCCTGGTTTTAATGAAATACCGCCGGAATCAAACGTTAGGCCTTTACCCACCAACACAATGGGTTTTGCATCTGGATCTGGGTTGCCTTTGTACTCAATGACCGACATCATCGACTCATTTTTTGAGCCACGACCGACAGCGAGGTAAGAGGTCATGCCCAACTTTTCCATCTCTTCTTCACCAATGATTTTGGTGGTGACGCTCTCATAGTCGTCCGCTAAGCGGCGCGCTTGAGATGCAAGATAAGCTGGGTTGGCAATGTTTGGTGGCATATTGCCAAGATCTTTCGACGCTTTCACACCGGATGCAATCGCAAGGCCGTGTGTAATCGCGCGCTCACCTAAGTTAAGCTCACGGCGAGTCGGTACGTTAAAAACAAGTTTGCGTAGTGGGCGGCGAGTCTCAGGTTTTACGCTCTTGAATTGATCAAAGGTGTACAGACCATCTTTCGTTGCTTCAACCGCTTGGCGTACTTTCCAATAAGTATCGCGGCCTTTAACGTGTAGTTCAGTCAGAAAACATACGGCTTCCATTGAACCCGTTTCGTTCAGTGTGCTGATGGTTTTTTGAATGATTTCTTTGTACTGACGTTCGCCTAATTCGCGCTCTTTACCACAACCTACCAGTAAAACGCGTTCAGACAGAACACCAGGGACTTGATGCAGCAGTAGCATCTGGCCGGGTTTACCCTCGAGATCACCACGGCGAAGTAGTGAACTAATATAGCCGTCGCTGATTTTATCAAGCTGCTCTGCTACTGGAGAAAGGCGGCGTGGTTCGAACACTCCAACAACGATACATGCGCTACGTTGTTTCTCTGGACTGCCACTTTTTACACTGAACTCCATGCGTACTCCTACATCCTGAAGACAAATAGAACTAAATGTTAGATAATGCGCTCTTAGTGGTTGAATCCGAGTTTGGATCTACTTTTAATTGAACGCCTAACAGTTAGTGAAAATTTTAAAAATAAAAGGTTCAACGGGAAATTATAGTGATTCAATCAAAAAAACAAGTTTTGTATAGGTAATTTCAGCGTGATTATTGTTAGATATTTGATCCGCGAGACACTCAAGAGCCAATTTGCGATCTTTTTCGTACTGTTTCTCGTGTTTCTTAGCCAACGATTTATTCGCGTTTTGGCTGAAGCTTCCGATGGTGACATTCCGGCACGAATGATCTTATCTATTGTGAGTTTAAATATGCCCGCAATGGGGTTATTAATGCTGCCTTTGAGTTTGTATATCGGCATCTTACTGACTTTTGGGCGTTTGTACGCAGAAAGCGAAATTACGGTGATGAATGCCACTGGCATCGGCAATAAATTTTTGATCCGTGCTGCACTCTATTTGGCTTTGATCACTTCAGGTGCTGCAGCATTTAACGCATTCTGGTTGGCACCTTGGAGCCAAGACAAAGAAGCACAATTAATGGAGCAGCTCGCAGCAGAAAATAGTGTTGATTTGCTACAGAAAGGACAATTTCAACGCACACCAGATGGTTCCTCGGTGGTTTTCATCGAAAATATTGAAAACAAAAAACTGCATAATGTGTTTGTTGCGCAGCTTGCACCAAAGGATTCGATACTCCCAAGTGTGATGTTCTCTAATTCTGGTGATGTTAAAGAGCTCAGTGATGGCCGTCAGATGATCACCATGTATGACGGGATTCGCTATGAAGGCGTGCCAACACGCGTTGATTATATGATCACAAAATTTGACGAATACGAAGGTTTAATTGGCCAGCGTGAAGTTAAACCCAAAGGACGCGATTGGGAGGCGTTACCGACATCCAATCTGCTTTCCAACCCGGATCGAAGAGCGAAAGCTGAGTTGCAATGGCGAATTTCTCTGGTGATTTGTATTCCGTTACTCACCATGCTGGTGGTCCCTTTGTCGGCGGTTAACCCTCGGCAAGGACGCTTTGCGAAAATGGGACCTGCAATCTTAATTTATTTGGCCTATTTTATGGCCATCAGCGCAACCAAGTCCGCCATTGAAGATGGCTCACTTGCTACGGTGATCGGTATGTGGCCAATCAATGCTGCGTTACTTTTGGCGGCGATTTCAGTGAATATCATGGACAGTGTGCCAGTGCGGCGCTTCAAAGATAAACTAAGACTAAAGAAGGCAGCATAACGCGTGTTTAAGATTTTAGATTTATACGTCGGCCGTACTATTGTTGCGACAACCTCGTTAGTGCTGGCGACCTTTGTTGGTTTGTCCGGCATTATCAAATATGTTGAGCAATTGAGAAAAGTCGGGGAAGGAAGCTACGATTTACTGCAAGCTTTACTGTTTGTGGTGTTGAGCATTCCTCGTGATATCGAGATGTTTTTTCCTATGGCCGCCTTACTCGGTGCGTTGATTGGGTTAGGTATGTTGGCATCAAGTTCTGAGCTCGTTGTCATGCAAGCTGCGGGGTTTTCTAAGCTTAATATCGGTATGTCGGTATTAAAAACCGCAGTGCCATTAATGATCATTGTCACCTTACTTGGCCAATGGGGAGCACCCCAAGCGCAGAAGATGGCGCGAGATCTGCGCGCTTTTTCTCTCTCTGGCGGTAGTATTGTTTCAGTGCGTAGCGGTGTGTGGGCTCGCGATGTGAATGATTTTATCTTTATTGGTAAAATTGATGACAACAAACTCTATGGCTTAAATATGTGGCGCTTTGATAACAATAAGAGTTTGCAAAACATCCTTTTTGCCGAAGAGGTGGATTACGATAAAGACAATCAATGGGTAATGAAAAATGTTCAAATCACCGACATGCGCGATGATGTATTGATAACAAAGCAAACATTACCTGAATATCGTTGGACGACTTCATTAGCTCCAGACAAACTAGCAGTGGTCACGGTCAAGCCTGAAGAGTTGTCACTGAGTGGCTTGTATGATTATGTCAGCTATTTAAAAACGTCGGAGCAAGATGCTTCACGGTACGATCTAGCGTTGTGGCGTAAAATCACTCAACCTTTTTCCATTGCTGTGATGATGCTGATGGCATTATCGTTTATTTTTGGGCCATTGCGCAGCGTTACTATGGGCGCAAGGATTTTGTCAGGCGTGATTGCAGGCTTTACATTTTATATTTCCAGTGAGTTTTTCGGCCCACTGAGTCTTGTTTATGGTATCCCACCAGTGTTTGGTGCCGTCGCACCCAGTTTGGTGTTTCTCAGCGTTGCCGTAATGTTGTTAAGACGAAAACTCTAAATAAAAATGACAGGTAAGAACTATCAACAAAAAGGAAGGGCAAACCTTCCTTTTTGTTATTCCGACTCAATTAACTTTAGGAAGTACCACTACTTTCGTTTTGGCCCAAATATCTTGGAACCCTCTTTTTTGTTGATCAAAGGGTACGGTGAGGTTTGCCAAGCCAAAGCCTGAGGTGAACAAACGTATTAAAGCTTGCGTGGCGCTGATTGAATTTCCACCTTGTTCGTTAATTATCAAAAGTCGCCAAGCACGCATCCCTAATGTCTGGCCTGCTCTTGTCCAGAAAAAGACGAAGAAGTAGACCCAGACAGCGGCAAGGTAAAATGTGTAAACATAGCTCCAAATGGGATGACGAGTGAGAAGGTCGCTGACATCTGCATACGAGCCATAGCTCATCACATTCAACGCAACGAGAGTTTCTAATATAGCAACGACAACACCAGCAGCCATCATCTCAAGAGCAATGATGATTAATGCATCGTAAATGAGCGCACCAAATCGGCGTAGTAATCCGGCAGGCGGTAGAGAAATAGAGTTACTCATCATATCTAAACATCTTTTGTATTCGCGAAATTGCAGCAGCATATAGCCTCGGAGAGGATCTGAAAAGAGAAGAGACGCACAGCTTGAAGGTTTGTGGCGAAAATATCGGCAAACGATTTGTATTTCAATATTTTGTTATTGCGCCAATAACTTTCTTACGTATAATGCCAACCATCAAAGGGCAATGCCCAAGATGCCGGTGTGGTGAAATTGGTAGACACGACGGATTCAAAATCCGTTTCCTTCGGGAGTGGCGGTTCAAGTCCGCCCACCGGTACCATAATTTAAACAACAAAGCCTCGACGAAAGTCGGGGCTTTGTTGTTTTTGTCCTCGAAATAATAGTCCGCTATCTTAGATGAATGGGACTCTTTTGATAGCCTTCACATACTTCTATATTGAACAGCGCACATTTCTTGCTTCTAGCCATACACATTTATATCAACACTACTAATATGTAGTTGATGAACTTTTGAGTGACTTCTTTTAAACTCATTAACTACTTAGTACTTAAGGTGTTATATAAATTGTGGCAAGCATAAAAATCACAGTAGATAGATTGCAGCCTGGCCTGCACATTAAGTTGCCCGTAAAGTGGAACGAACACCCCTTTCTTTTTAATAGCTTTAAGATTAAATCCCAAGAACAGATTCAATTGATAAAACACTTGGGGATTCAACATGTTTATATCAATCCTGCGCAAAGCGATACTCAACCCTTACCTGTCAATACGCAGCCGGAAGCCATAGAAGAATCTTCAGAGATGGAGAGTGAGGCTGAAAAATTGTGGGAAGAGAAGCAGAAACGGATTGAAAAGTTGAACGCATATCGTCGGCGAGTTCTAAACTGTGAAAAAGAGTTTGAGCGTTCTCTATCCCGTATGCGTGCGGTAATGAACAAGATACGCAATCGGCCAGAGGATGCGATAGATGAAGCTTCAATTTTGGTTGAAGATATCGTCGATAAGCTACTGAGTGAAGATAGCGTTACGCTGCATTTAATGAATGGCAAAAGTGAGTTTGAAGACATCTACTTTCATTCACTCAACGTTTCGGTCATTGCAATGATGATAGGAAAAGCGAAAGGGTATGATGCTCAAAAAATCAAAGAACTTGCTTTTGCTGCGCTGTTTCATGATATAGGCAAAATTAAGGTTCCCACCGCGATTGTTAGAAAGAAAACAACACTGACAGAGCCCGAACAAAATTATCTCAAATTACATACTAAGTATGGTTTGGATATTGCGAGCCATATCGATAGCTTTCCAGAAAGTGCAAAGAGAGTAATAGAACAGCATCATGAACTCAATGACGGCAGTGGGTATCCGCTTGGTTTAAAGGAAGCGGCTATTGATGAGCTTTCACAGGTCATTACGGTCGCGAATGTATTTGATAATTTGTGTCATCCCAATATCGTTGCAGAGCAGAAGATTCCTTATATTGCACTTTCCTATATGTATAAGCATTGTAATCACTTATATAGTAACGAAAACTTAAACGTATTGGTTAAATTTATGGGCGTTTTCCCTCCAGGAACCGTTGTTCAGCTTTCTAACAATATGGTTGGGTTAGTCATCTCCGTAAACGCTAGCCACTTACTATATCCTAATGTATTGATTTACGACCCTTCGGTTCCGCGAACCCAAGCGCCCATTATTGATTTAGCTGATCGAGATTTGAAAATTGTTAACGCCATTCTTCCACATAAACTTCCGGATAAAATCCGAGACTATCTTAACCCACGCTCTAGAATCTCTTATTTCTTCGATAGTGATGAGTAATATGCTTCTTTGTATTGCCTCAGTGCGGGCTTTCATTGACGAAGAAAAACACGCAATATGAAGAGTGTCACCTCAATGCTCGGGTGATAATCAGGAGATTTAGAGAGGGAAATAGGTCGCTAATTCATCGATATTTGACGCTTTGGTGTCTTTTTGTTCACTTGAGCTATCAGAAGGTACTTTTTTCTAAAAACCGCTTGCACTCATCTTCGTTCTCCCTATAATGCCGCCTCACTGACACGGCACAGCCAGTAAGGGTTCAAGCCCAATTAGCCAGCCAATCAGTAGGTCAAATCGGTAAGACGAAATAATGTAAAAAAGTGTTTGACACTTTCCATTATCTCGCTAGAATGGCCGCCTCTTCAAAGGAAGTCTCTGCAACCCAGCGAAGAACGCTCTTTAACAATATAAACCTATCAATCTGTGTGGGCACTCGTTGATGATAATCAAAAAAGATTTATCAATGAACTGAGTGACCAATCAGAATCAAGTTTACTTGATTTTGGCACAGTCAATTCATTGTTGTTCTGTTGGAACAACAATAGCTTTAAAATTAC